>WTHE01000438.1 GCA_011523315.1 Candidatus Binatota bacterium | reverse complement strand
GGCTGTTCATCGCGAGCAAGCAGCCCGCAAGAAGCTCCACTCCAGCGAGAGAGTATGCTACACAGTGACCTGCTGGCTTCACCGTTTCGGCGGTGGCGGAGAATGGCAAAAAATACAACCGGAGGATGACGCATATGGCAGGAAAAACATGGCGGATTCTGGCTGGCCTGGTGTGTGCCACGGCGCTTTCAGGTATCGCTGCTTCCGACGAAGTCCACTGGGGCTATGAGGGCCCCGGTGGCCCCGAGCATTGGGGATCGCTCAACCCGGCGTTTGCGGCTTGCGCCGGCGGGACCGAGCAGTCGCCCGTCGATCTCACCGGCGCGACGGTGAGCGACCTGTCCAGCCTCACGTTCGACTACGCGCCGAGCCCCATCACCGTTGTGAATAACGGCCACACCATACAGGTGGACTATGCACCGGGAAGCGGCCTCGTCCTTGACGGTGACCGCTACGAGCTGCTCCAGTTCCACTTCCATCACGGCAGCGAGCACACGCTGGACGGCGTCCGGTCTCCGCTGGAGCTGCATCTGGTGCATCGCAACGTCAGCGGCGCCCTTGCGGTCGTTGGCGTTCTCTTCGAGGCCGGGAGCGCCAACGAGGCGCTCACACCGCTGTGGAGCCAGCTGCCTGCCGAAGCCGGTCCCGCGACCAGCGTTGCCGGCGAGGTAGATGCGGCGGCGCTCCTGCCCGAGCGTCGCACGACGTGGCGCTACCCGGGTTCGCTCACCACGCCGCCCTGCACCGAGGGCGTGTCGTGGATTGTCATGACCGAACCGGTGGCGCTGTCGGCGGAGCAGATCGAGGCGTTCGGCGCGATCTTTGCCAACAACGCTCGTCCCGCGCAGCCGCTCAACGAGCGCGTTGTGCGGCGCGACGCTGAAGCGCAGTAGCGACCTGTCCGTGTCCGAATCGGTGCGGCGGCCTTGCAAGAGCCCGGTGGCTCGGTCTATGCCTGTGGGCATGGCACATGACGACTCGGTCAACACCGATATTTCCCTGCTTGACGAGGTTAAGATTCAGGCTCGGGTCCTGATTCCCGTCCTGCGCGCACTGCGGACCGAACTGGGAGAGGACAAGGCCAACCGGCTCGTCCGAACCGCCCTGCGGGACTGGTCACGCCAACTGGTCGATGAACTGGGCAGCCGACTGCCGGGCCGTCCCCGGGAAAAGTGGGAGTCCTCCCGCAACGCGCTGTATCCCAGAATCGGCGACGATATCGACATCGAGATGCTCAGGCAGGAGCCCGACGCGATTGAGTTTAATGTGACCGGCTGTCGCTATGCGGACTTTTTTCGGCAACTGAACGAGCCCGAACTCGGCGCGGTTCTGCTGTGCGAGACCGACTTTCACCGGGCGAAACTGGGCAGTCCCGAGGTGGAGCTGCACCGCAGTCAGACCATCATGGAAGGGGCGCGGACGTGTGACTTTCGCTACCGGATGAAGAGCGCCAAACCGTCGCTGGACGAACCGAAAGAGGAGTAACGATGATTGAACCGACCTTAGCTCAACTGGAAGAGCGGATTGTCCAGCTCCCACTGGATGAGCAGCTCCGGCTGATAGAACGCGTTACCCAACACATTCGAGAGCGGCTACAAGAGCAAAAGATTCTCGACTCCCAGCTCGCAGCCATGGCTGCGGATCCAGAAATCCAAGCCGAACTCAACAGAATCAATCAGGAAAGTTGAGCGGACAGTCCGGTATTGCCTCGGTCTCTGAAGGCTCGGCTCTACCGCTCGTCTTCCACCAGCACTCCGGCCTCGCGTAGCTCCTGCACCTGCTCTGGGGTCTGACCCAGATAGTCCGTCAGAATCTCCTCGTTGTGCTGGCCCAGGGTCGCGGCTTCCAGCGGCAGCTCCTCGGGAAAGCCCGAGAACTTGATCGGAAAGCCCGGCACGTCAAGCTCGCCGTGGAGCCGGTCGGTGATGGTCCGCACCGTGCCGCGCTGGCGCAGATGCGGATAGTCGAGCGTGTCCACGACCGACAGGACCGGGGCGACGGGAACCCCGAACTTTTCCAGCTGGGCAACCGCACTCGGCACGTCGGGAAAGGTCTGGAGCCAGTCTTCGAGGATCCGGGTCACCGTGTCGCGGCGTTTGAGACGCAGGTTATCGGTCTGGAAGTCTGGATGGTCCACCAGGTCGGGGCGGTCGATGGCTTTGCACAGGTCTCTCCAGTGGTGCAGATGAGCCATAATCACCACATAGCCGCCCGCAGCCTGAAACACCCCGGCCGGGCAGGCATAGGTCATGTGGCGGCCGGCGGGCCTGGGCCTCAGTCTGCCGTTGGTTGCCCGCGGCTGGTGCACGTTGACCTCGTGGTAGTGGTAGTACACGTCCAGCAGCGCCACATCGAGGTGCTGGCCCTCACCGGTCTGATCGCGGTGGCGCAGGGCGGCCAGGACGCCCAGCGCGGCGTGCACGCCGGTGCTGACATCGCCCAGGCCGACCCCCGGAATATACGGCGCCTCGTCGGGCTCGCCGATCATGGAGGTGATGCCGGCATAGGCCTGGGCAATATAATCGTAGCCGGGCTTATGAGACAGCGGCCCGGTCTGGCCCATGGCCGAAATGGAGCACAGGATGACATCGGACTTGAGCGCCTTGAGCCGCTCGTAGTCCAGACCCATATCGGCCATCACCCCAGGCTTGAAGTTCTCGACCACAATATCGACCTGGCCGACCAGCCCAGCGACCAGGGCCATGCCGCGCGGGTCGCGCAGATTCACACACAGGCTCTTCTTGCCCCGGTTGTGCTGCACGTAATACAGGCTGCGCTTGTTGCGAAAGGTGCTGGCGTTGCGGACCATGTCCCCGTGTGGGGCCGATTCGACCTTGATGACCTCGGCGCCCATCTCGGCCAGCATGCGGGTACAGCTCGGGCCGGCCAGGGCACGGGTCAAATCGAGGACGCGGACACCGTTTAACACATGGGGCAAAGACTGAGACATCGGGTACTCCTTCCCTCCGTCGGGGGAACCGACGTGGACCCGGTTAGCTGTTTTTCTCCAGCAACACCCCGGCCTCGCGCAGCTTCTGGACCTCTTCGGCCGAGCGGCCCAGGTAGGTGGTCAGGACTTCTTCGTTGTGCTGTCCGAGCGTGGGCGCCACCAGCGGCAGGGGCTCGGGAAAAGCCGAGAACTTGAGCGGCATGCCGGGCATCTCAAACTCGCCGTGGACCGGGTCGTTGACCGTCCGCACGGTCCCCCGAGCCCGGTGATGGGGATGATGGACGGTGTCGGCCACCGACAGCACCGGCGCAACCGGCACTCCGTGCTGCTCTAAGCACTCGACGGCACTCGGCACATCGGGGAAGGTCTGGAGCCAGTCCTCGACCATGGCGACGATCTCGTCGCGCCGTTCGAGCCGTTTGGCGTCGGTCACATAGTCGGGATGCTTGGCCAGCTCGTCTTTACCCAGGGCTTTGCACAAGTCCTTCCAGTGGTGCAGCAGGGCCATGACGACCAGATAGCCGCCCTTGCCCCGAAACACCCCGCACGGACAGGCGTAGGTCATATAGCGGCCGCTGCGGGTCGGTTCGATTTCCCCGCCGCTGCCGCTGTAGGTTTCGACGTTGGCCTCGTGGTAGTGGTAGTAGACGTCGAGCAGGGCGATATCGAGGTGCTGGCCGACGCCCGCGCGGTCGCGGTAGCGCAGGGCCGACACAATCGCCAGGGCGGCGTGGACACCGGTGCTGACATCGCCCAGCCCGACCAGCGGAATATACGGCGCATCGTCCGGCTCACCGATCATCGATGTGACCCCCGAGTAGGCCTGGGCGATGTAGTCGTAGCCGGGCGTATTGGCCAGCGGGCCGCTCTGGCCCAGAGCCGAGATGGAGCACAGGATGATATCGGATTTCAGCTCTTTGAGCCGCTCATAGCCCAGCCCCATATTGGCGATCACCCCGGGCTTGAAATTCTCGACCACCACATCGACCTGGGGGATGAGTTCGGTCACCAGGGCCAGGCCCTGGGGGTCGCGCAGATTGACGCACAAGCTCTTCTTGCCCCGGTTCTGCTGGACGTAGTACAGGCTGCGGTCATTGCGAAAGACCGAGATACCGCGGACCATATCCCCGCCCGGTGCGGGTTCGACCTTGATGACCTCGGCCCCCATTTCGACCAGCATGCGGGTACAGCTCGGACCGGCCAGGGCGCGGGTCAGGTCGAGAACGCGTAAGTCAGACAGCAGGTGATCCATTCCTTGGGCCATGGGTGTTCCTCCCACTCATTTTGTCAGTCCCACATCAGGCCGCCATCGACGTTGAAGGACTGGCCGGTGATATTGTGGGCCTCGTCTGAGGCCAGGAAGGCGGCCATATTGGCAATGTCGTCCGGGGTGTTGGAGCGCTTGAGCGGGATGGAGGCGTCCATGCGGGCAATCGCCTCGGCCTCGCTGATGCCCTCCCGCTCGGTGAGCTGCTCCATCACCCGGTCGTACAGGCTGGTGCGGGTCGCGCCGGGGCAGATGGCGTTGACGTTGATGTTGTGCTTGGCCAGCTGTGAGGCGCCGATGCGGGTCATGGCAATGACCGCCCCCTTGGAGCCGGCATACGAGATGTTCGAGGTGCCGCGAAAGCCCTTGCCGGCAATCGAGGCGATATTGACGATGCGGCCCTCGTTGCGCTTGGCCATCTCGCGGGCCACTTCCTGCATACAGAAAAACACCCCCTTGGCGTTGACCGCATGGATCCAGTCCCAGTCCTCCTCGGTCACGTCAAAAAAGCCCAGGCTGCGGGTCACCCCGGCGTTATTGACCAGAATGTCAATCTGCCCGAAGGTGTCCACGGCTTTGGCGACCATCGCCTTGATATCGGCCAGCCGGCCCATATCGGTCTTGACGAACAGGCCGCGGCGGTCGTGGGCGCTGACCTCGGCGGCGGTCTGCTGGCCGCTGGCCTCGTCAATCTCGGCCCCCACCACGTGGGCGCCCTCCCTGGCGTAGCGCAGCGCGATCGCCTTGCCCATCCCGGTCCCGATCCCGGTGACCACCGCGATTTTGTCCTTGAGTAGCATGGCTGTCCTCCTTGCCTCCTTGTGTGTTCTCACTTGAACTCCGGCATGACTTCCTTGGCAAACAGCTCCAGTCTCCGCCTGACACGCGGGATATCCTGGCCGCCGGCGTGAAAATAAAACGCGACCTGATCCAGCCCGAACTCGTCGTTCAGCTCGGCCAGACGCCGCCGACACTCTGCCGGGGTGCCGACCACGGCCCGCTCTTCGAGCTGGTCGGGCATGGCCCGAATGAATTGCAGAAAGGCTTTGAACGGGTCGTCATCTTTCATCCGATTCATCAGTTCGGGCGGCACGAACGAGGTGAACAGATCGGTATAGGCGCGGACCGCCTCGCGGCCCTCACGCACGGCAACGTTGTGGTCGGGATCGACGAGCAGCCAGAAGATAAACGTCATCCGTTTTTGTCCATGACCGTGCTCGCTGAGCAGGCTCCGGTAGCGCTCAATGCGCTGTCTGACCTTGGGGTGGGGGCCGGTCAACCACGGCACGACAAACGCGTTGTCGCCGGCAATGGCGGCGCTCTCGTAGGACTCGGGACTGATCGTCCCCCGGTAGATCGGCGGGTGGGGTTTCTGGACCGGCTTGGGACTCAGCGACAGGGACGGGACCTGCCAGAACTCGCCCTGGTATTCGACCGGGTCCTGGGTCCAGGCCCGCAGGACGATCTCCAGCGCCTCCTCGTAGCGCGCCGGCTCTCCCGCATCTTGACCCCAAATCCCTCGAAGTGCTTCTGAATAATGCCGCGCCCCACCCCGAAATTCAGCCGTCCGTCACTCAGGATATCGAGCATGGCAAAGTCTTCGGCTTTGCGCAGCGGGTTGTCGAACGGCAGCAGGCTGATGGAGGTGCCCAGACGAATGCGGGACGTTTCCCGCGCCAGCGCGGTCAGAAACAGCTGGGGGCTGGGACAGATCCCGAAGGCATAAAAGTGCTCCTCGCCAAACCACACCGAGTCAAAGCCGAGTTGCTCGGCCGCAATGGCGATGTCGAGCGTGTCGCGGTAGTACTGGACCTCGTTCTGGCGATCAGGGAAGAAGTCAAACAGGGAGAATAAACCAAACTCCACACCAGCCTCCGTTCAGTCTGGGATAGGTGCTGTACGCTCAGCATCAGCAATATACGCCGCAGCATCGTCTGCCAAGAGCAAGCCCTGGTCTTGCAGCGCGGCAACGGACCGCCGGACGGCATCGACATAGGCCGCCCTGCTCGGATAGCGTTCGGCCAGGGACGGGCGCGGGTCGCCGCTCGCCTCGCGTTCGGCTGTGGTCCGGGCAAAGGGGATGAACTGTCCCCAGTTGCCGCACATGGCGCCCGGCACATCGGCCCGTAGCGCCCAGCCGGTAGAGGTGCCGACCGGAGCGGCGATATCGGGCAGGCGGATTCCGGCCAGATCGTTGCCGTCGGCGTCGGTTTTGGGCACCAGGCTGGTGTAGCGGGCCTGGTCCCCGGCGGTATGCGTGACCAGCGTCGGATTAAGGTCGCCAATATGGGCCACCCCCGGAATGGACGGAAAGCCGGCGGCGCTGTCCTGGGCCGAGACCAGGCTGCCAGCCCGGCGGGTAGGAATCCGGCTGGCCGGCGGCAGGGTGCCCTCATGCACCCAGCGGTGCAGCGCCAGCAGGAGGGCGCGCATGACCGGCCCGCGAAAGGCCGGGTTGTGTTCCTGCGTACACGGTCCCTTGGCCAGCCGCTGGCCCAGGGAGGTGGTGATGGGGGCGGGATGCAGGGCAAAATGCTGGGTGCTGGCGAAGAAGTAGAGCCGCACCGTGTCAGGGATGGGCACGTCATTCCCGTGGCTATCGGTATGCAGCAGGGACGCGCTCTTGCGCCAGTATTCGCTGGCGGTGTTGGTGACCATGATCAGCGGGTCAAAGCCGTCGCCGGGCTGGCCGCTGCCGGTGCGCAGCAGGCCGTCGTGTTTCCCGGTCAGCGGATCGTGCTGTGTGTCATAGGCAAACGGAAACCAGTTTTCTGGAAACCCGAAGTCCTGGTGACCGCCCTGGGTTCGGCCCGGCTGGCCAAAGGGAAAGTTGCTGAAGGTCTTGCCCGCACCGCCGATGTCGGCGATCAGTCCGTCAAACACGATGCGCTCGCGCTCGTCCTGATTGAAGCCGGACCAGACGTGCTCCTGAAGATAACGGCCCGACTGTGAAATGCCGAAGGCCAGCGCTTTGTGGATACCGGTGTCGTGTTCGTTCAGCCGCAGCGGATTGGCCGCCCCCCGCTCATCGGCCGTTTCATAGCGCAGGAACGACACCACATCACGGGTCACCGCAAATCCCAGGCCCAGAACGGGCGGGTTTTTGCCGGTGTAGACAAATTCATACAGCAAGCCTGACTCAAACCCGGGCTGGAAACGGACAGTCTGCTCAGCGGCAAACTCCCAGCAGCGCTCTGCCTGGCTTGGCTGGGCGCAGGCCGGGATGGGCTGCGGCTGCTCGCCGCGCGCCCTGGCCCGGACGCTGACCTGCATCAGGCGCGGGTCTGTTGAGAGCACGGGGTAGCTCAGGCTGGCGGTCTGCGGCTCAGTCTGCTGACGACCGACAAACAGGTCGCGGACAGGGCCGCTGAGCGGCGTTCTGTTCTCCAGCGCGACCGGGAGGTCAGCGCCCATCACTCCCGGCTCGTCCGGGACACAGCACTGGGCGCCGGCCCTGCCGCGCGCCTGCCAGCCACTCCAGACAATCGTATAGCCGTGGCGCATGAGAAAGCCGTTGCCGGCGTCGGTCGCAGTATGAGGAGTATTCGTCGGCGGACCGTAGGGCACGTCGTTGAGCAGGACCAGATCGATCTTATTGCCGCGGTTGAGCACGCCATAGAAGAGGGTGCGATTGCCTTTGGTCGGATCGCGCGGGCGGAGGATGACGAAGTCGGTGCCATAGGCGACCCGCCCGGCGCTGTCTGTGGCGGCCAGGTCCAGGTTCACGATACCGGCATTTTCCGTCGCCCCGGGATCGACCGCGCCGAACGCCCGGCCCGCAATTTTCTCGTACTGCCCGACCGCACCAAACGCCCGGCCCGCAAAGGTCGGCGATTCAACCCGGTCAATCTCAATGTGGGTGACGCGCGCCGCAGCCGCAGGCGGGGTAACGGTCTCCCACACCAGGAGACACACGAAGAGCATGAGCGCGGCAGACATCGTGCGCCTGTCCTATCACCCCTTTTCGCACCATCGCAAGCTGCTCGGACTTGACTTCCGAGGTTCGGTTCAGGATAGTTCCGGGGTCGGTCCGTGGTCTGTATGGAGACGTTTTTAACACAGGAGGACGTATGAAGCTCTATAGTATACCGCTCAGTAATTTCGCCTCGAAATGCCGTATCGCCGCCTATGAAAAGGGGCTGGATATCGAGCTGACCGAGCCGCCCGGCGGGATGGGTTCGGACGAGTACAAGCAGATCAACCCCCTGGGCAAGGTCCCGGCGCTGGATACCGGCAGCCAGATCATTGCCGAATCCGAACTCATCAACGAGTATTTTGAAGACCGGTTTCCGGAAAAGCCCTTGCTGCCCACGGACCCGGAGGCGCGGGCCAAGGTGCGCAGCTTCACCCGCCTGCACGACCTGTACCTCGACCCGCCGCTGCGAGCCTGCTTTCCGAAGCTGTTCGGCCAAGACCTGGAGCAGAGTTTTATTGACGAAAAAATGGTTGAGATCCAGGGGCGTCTCGACCATCTCGAGTCGCAGCTGTCGGACGACGGCTGGGCGGCCGGCGCAGATTTTACCCTGGCCGACGCGGCGCTGACGCCGACGATCTTCTTCATGAACAATTTCCTGCCCGCCTTCGGCCAAAAGCCGGCGATTGAGGGGCGTCCAAAACTGGCCGCCTGGTGGGGCAAAATTCAAGACCGGGAATCCACCAAGCGGGTGCTGGGCGAGCAGGGCGCCGCTCTGGAGGCGCTGCAAAAACAGCAGCAGGGCGGCTGATTCTGGTGGGGCAAGCTGCGGGCTTGCCCCTTTTTAGAGCGCCCGGCCTGCGGGTCGGGCGAGGATTGAAACAAACATCATGAAGTTCGGCTATTTCACCCTAACCGATAATCCACCCGCCTACGGCGCCGACCGACGCGATCCCAACCAGTTCCTGCGCGAGGTGCTGCGCGAGTGCCAAGTCGCCGAAGAACTGGGCTATGAGTCGGCCTGGGTCCCGGAACACCATTTTGGCCTGTTTGGCTGCCTGCCCGCTCCGGCCGTCTTTTTGTCGCACCTGGCGGCCCAGACCAGCCGTATCAAGCTGGCCCCGGCGACCGTACTGCTGCCCTGCCACCATCCCCTGCGGGTGGCCGAAGACTTTGCCCTGTTGGACTTGTTGAGCCAGGGCCGGAGCGTGTTCTCAGCCGGCCGGGGGTATGACAAGCGCGAGTACGACGCCCTGGCTATCCCGTTCGAGGAAAGCCGCGACCGCTTTGCCGAGGGCCTGGATCTGCTCCGTATGGCCTGGAC
>WTHE01000555.1 GCA_011523315.1 Candidatus Binatota bacterium | reverse complement strand
GTATATGAAACCGGGTTTCGCCTATACCGGCTTCCCGGCCACGGCCCAGGCCGCCCAGTCGGCCTACGAGCAGGCCGGCATGACAGTCAAGGATATTGATCTGGTCGAGTGCCACGACTGCTTCACGATTACCGAAATCCTCAACTACGAAGACCTCGGGCTGTGCAAAAAGGGCGAGGGCTGGAAATACGTGGAAGAGGGACGGGCGGCGATCGGCGGCGAGATCCCGGTCAATCCGTCGGGCGGTCTCAAATCGTTCGGCCATCCCATTGGCGCGACCGGTATCCGCATGATCTACGAGGTCGGCCAGCACCTGTGGAACAAGGCCGGCGAACGCCAGGTCAAGGACGCCCAAGTCGGGCTGGCGCATAATCTGGGCGGCCCGGGTTCGGTCGGCTGCGTGTCGATTCTGGCCAACAGTTAAGCAGCTAAACAGCAATAAGGGAAACGCTGATCTCTTCCTCATCCTAAGAGGTCATCAGCGTTCTCCTTTCAAGGGGAACGATAATCTCTTCTTATCCGACTTGGTCATTATCGTTCCCCTTTTCCGGAGCACTGCATGGATTTTGGCTTCACCGAGGAGCAGGAGTTGCTGCGCCAGTCTGCGGCAGATTTCTTGAACAACGAATGTCCGATGAGCTATGTCCGCCAGATGATGGAGGACGAACGGGGGTATGCCGATGCGCTGTGGCAGAAGATGGCCGAGTTGGGCTGGATGGGCCTCATTCTGCCCGAACAGTACGGTGGCTCAGGACTCAGCCTGATCGACATGGTCGTCGTGCTCGAAGAAATGGGCCGGGTTGTGTTGCCCGGGCCGTTTTTCTCAACGGTCGTGCTGGGCGGCGGTGCCGTTGCCGAGGCGGGCAGCGAGGAGCAGAAACAGCAGCTGTTGCCCCGCATCGCCTCAGGCCAGTTCAAGACGACCTTGGCCGTCCTGGAAGACAACGCGCGTTGGGATGCCGAGGGCGTGCGTCTCAGGGCCGAACAGCTCGGCGGCGGATATCGGCTCAGCGGGGTGAAGCTGTTTGTTCCGGACGCCCATGTGGCTGACATGATCGTGTGTGCAGCGCGAACCGCCGAGGGGTTTGGGCTGTTTCTGGTTGACCGCCAGCAGGCCGGCGTGAGTATCAGCCTGCTGAAAACCATGGACCAGACCCGCAAGCTGTGCGAGCTGAGGCTGGACAAGGTCGAACTCGGGCCGGACGCCCTGCTCGGCTCGCCGGGACTGGACTGGGACGGGCTCAGCCGAGTGCTGGATCGCAGCAAGGTCGCACTGTGTGCCGAGATGGTCGGCGGCGCCCAGCGCGTCCTGGATATGAGCGTTGAGTACGCCAAGATCAGAGAACAGTTCGGCCGGCCGATCGGCTCCTTTCAGGCCATCCAGCATAAGTGCGCCGACATGCTGGTGCAGGTCGAAAGCGCCAAGTCGGCAACCTATTATGCGGCCTGGGCGGTCTCGAACGCCGCGCCCGATGCGGCTCTGGCATCGGCCATGGCCAAAGCCTACTGCAGCGACGCGTATCGCAAGGTCAGCGCGGACGGGATTCAGGTCCACGGTGGCATCGGTTTTACCTGGGAGCACGATCTGCACATCTATTTCAAGCGGGCCAAAGGCTCAGAAGTCACCTTTGGCGACGCGACCTGGAATAGAGAGCTGGTAGCCCGGCATACGCTGGATTAAGCCTGCCGCTCCGAGATTGAGCAGCACCTCGACGGGACGTTCTCGGCTCAGGCGGCAAAGCGGAAGGAGCGGACTGAGGTCACGCGTTCCGCCGCGTCGCCGTGACGTTCACACCAGCGCTTCAGCCCACGCCGGATATAGTCGGGCTCGAGTCCCAGGACCGCGCAGATATTCACGAACGAGAACGGCCAGTCCGCATCGTCGGCCGCAAACCACTCCTCGGCCTCCCGGGCCAACCGCCGAACGCGGCGTCCTTTGCCAACAAACTGTCTTTGGAAACAGCGGATCGCGTCCTCAAGGATGGCCCGCCTGAGCGCAACTTCTCCGTCCTGTACCCGATCTTTGGCGGAAAAGGCGTAGAACTGCTCGGGCAGAATGACCACGCTTGACAGCATGGCCGCGCCGGCATCGAACCAGGGCAGGACCGGACCGGATAGTAGTGGGCGGCGCGATGCGTCGGATGATTGTGCCATAACACCCCCTTGTGTAGTCCATAAACAAGAGAGTGGCCTGAAGGTTTCGCTGCCGCTTTCTTCGGCCGGGCAGGCGGTGAGGATGGAGCGCCAACCAGCTCAGGGGGCAACGATCAGGACGACACAGGCCAAGCCAAGCAGGCTCATGACCACAAACAAGAGCATCCCGCTCAGCAGGGCGGCCGGCTGGAAGGACAGCCACGGCAAGCCGGGACAACGCCCGGTGAGGAGCAACCACAGACTCAGAATCCAGACAATGAAGAGCGTGAGCGCGATGACCTGCACGGCTCCCGACAGCTACCCGATCAGCGCCTGACAGTCAAGCCAAGGCCGGGTCCGGCGCGTTGCATTTGTCCAGAGATCATACTATATGGATGCTGTTGAGAATGGGCTGGTCCGGTGAAGATCCATATCGAAGATATCCTCACGTCCCCGACCGTCCTGGCTTTTAGCGAGGAGGCCCAGGAACTCGGTCAGTTCCTCTCCTCAGCCCAGGCCACGCCCGAGTACCGGGTTGAAACGCCGACGCACATTCGGCTGAGCCATTTTCGCTCGGGACACGATCTCTTCTTTGACGGCAGCGTCCAGACGACACTCTGCGCTCAGTGCGTACGCTGCCTGGAGACCTACACCTTTCCCCTGGATCGTTCATTCTCGGCGGCTCTTCAACCCACTCCCCGGCTCGGCCGGGAGATTGCACTGGGCCAGGACGAGCTGTCGGCGAGTTTTTATCACGGAGAGCATGTCGACGTCTCGGCGCTGGTCCACGAACAAGTCATGCTGGCCCTGCCCAGTGCTCCGGTGTGTTATGCAGCATGCCAGGGCCTGTGCTCCCAGTGTGGCATCAACCTGAACCAAGACAGCTGCACCTGCCAGCCACGCGGCAATGCTTCGCCCCTGGCCCTCCTCTCTTCAGTCCGGATTGCTCCCCAAGGAGTCATCAAATAGGCGCCTGTCTTCCCACGCATCCCTATGTATATCGCAGTTGATGCCATGGGCGGCGACTATGCCCCAGGCGCCGTCGTCGAGGGGGCGGTCTCCGCATCCCGGGAGTACGGCATTGAGGTCTTGCTGGTCGGCAATCGAGACCGCATTTTGCACGAGCTTGAACGTGTCCAGGCCAAAGAATCCTCGCTGCTGGCCATCCAGCACGCCACCGAGACGATCAGCATGAGCGACTCGCCGGCCGCGGCCGTGCGCAATAAGCGCGACTCGTCGCTGCACGTCGCGTTTAAGCATGTCAAATCGGGCAACGCCGGAGCGGTCGTCAGTGCCGGCAACTCCGGGGCTGTGCTGGCCTTGGCCATCACCAGCCTCGGCCGTCTCAAGGGCGTCGAGCGGCCGGCCATTGTCACCGTGCTACCGACTCTGGGCCAGCGCGCCTGTCTCATTGATTCCGGGGCAAATGTGGAGTGTAAACCGCAACACTTGGTCCAGTTCGCCATCATGGGCGAGGTCTACGCCCGTGTCGTGCGCGGCATTCGGTATCCGCGCATCGGCGTGCTGAGCAACGGTGAGGAAGACTCAAAGGGGACCGAGGCGACCCGCGTCGCGCACGAAATTCTCGGAAAGCTGTCGCTCAATTACATCGGCTACATCGAGGGCCGCGACCTCAACAGCGGGAATGTTGATGTCATCGTTACCGACGGCTTTACCGGCAATGTCGCTCTCAAGACCATGGAGGGCTTCTACGACTTTCTACACGCCCAGCTGCGTTCTCTGTTCACCGCCAACTGGCAGGGCAAGCTTGCCTACCTCTTGCTGCGCCGCTCTTTTGCCGATCTGCGCGCCAGTCTGGATACGGATGAGATTGGCGGCGCCCCGCTGTTGGGAACCAAGGGTCTGCCGATCATCGCCCATGGCGCCTCCAGCCCCAAGGCGATCAAAAACGCGATCCGGCTGGCCGACGAGTCGGTCCGTCGGGGGGTGAACGATCAGATCATTGAGAACCTGCACGCCCTGTCGGAGACCGCATTCTTGACCGCCGAACTCAAACGTGGCGGTCGCAATCTGTGGACGCACATTCGGGATCGCTTCCGGCACCGCGACGGCCAGGGAACCGAATCACCGCCGGTCAGCCACCCGTCGGCTCGGGCCGACACACCGGAGTTCGATACCCACCGACAACCCACACCGGCCAGCCACCAGCGGCCCAACGGACACGCCGGCCAAGACCCGACCGGCTCGACCGACCAGACGCCCGGCTTTGCGCGATCCCACTCCGGCCACACACCAGATCAGAAAGAAGAGGAACACCACAAATGAGCCACAGGCTGGCGCTGCTCTTCCCCGGCCAGGGCGCCCAAACGGTCGGGATGGGGGAGACGCTGACACAGCAGTTCGCGGTTGCCGCCGAGGTCTTCAGCGAAGCGGACGAAGCCTTGCAGTTCAAACTGTCGGCGCTGTGCTTCGCGGGCCCGGAAGACGACCTGCGGCTGACCGCCAATGCCCAACCGGCTATCCTGGCGACCAGTATCGCCGCCCTACGGGTGCTTGAGCACGAGACGGACCTTCGGCCGGGGTGCGTAGCCGGCCATAGTCTGGGCGAGTACACCGCGCTGGTCGCAGCCGGAGCGTTGTCGTTCGCCGATGCCCTGCGGACTGTCCGCGAGCGTGGTCGGCTGATGCAAGAGGCCGTCCCGGCCGGAGTCGGCAGTATGGCGGCCCTGATGGGACTCTCGCCCCAGGCTGTTGCCGAGGTGTGTCAGGAAGCCGCCCAAGGCCAGCTCGTTTCCCCGGCCAATATCAACGGCGGTGCCCAGGTGGTGGTGGCGGGCCATGCCGAGGCCGTCCGGCGGGCGGTCGAGGTCGCCAAGACGCGGGGCGCGAAGCGGGCGCTTGAGTTGGCCGTGAGCGCGCCCTTCCACTGCGACCTGATGGCCCCGGCGGCCGATGGGCTGCGCCAGGTCTTGGCCCCACTCGCGGTTCAGCCCCTGTCGCTTGTCCTGATTCCAAATGTCACGGCCCAGCCCCACCAGGACCCCGACCAGGTCAAACCCCTGCTCTTCCAGCAGGTGACGGCTCCGGTCCGCTGGGAGGAGAGCATGCACCAGCTCCGCCCCCTGGGCTGCCAGGCGGCGGTCGAAATCGGCCCCGGGCGCGTATTGAGCGGCTTGCTCAAACGGATCGACTCCGACATCCCGCGCGCCTCTTTCGGAGAGCCCGGCCACCTCGGGGCGGTGCAAGG
Organism: Candidatus Binatota bacterium; assembly: GCA_011523315.1. GTDB lineage: Bacteria > Desulfobacterota > Binatia > Bin18 > Bin18 > JAAXHF01. The sequence continues at coordinate 4,129 of WTHE01000555.1, read as the reverse complement.
ACTGCTCGCATGACCGCCAGGCTGGAGGGACAGGTCGCCCTTGTGACGGGTGCCTCGCGCGGTATCGGTCGGGCGATTGCCGAGCGCCTGGCCGAGGACGGCGCTCAGGTCCAGGTCAATTACGTGCAAAATCAGGCGGCGGCCGAAGAGGTGTGTGCCCATATTCGGGCGGCCGGCGGCCGGGCTGAGCCGTGCCGTTTTAACGTCGCCGATCAGGCCGCAGTCACGACCAGCGTCCAAGACGTGGTGGCGCGACACGGCCGGATCGACATCCTGGTCAACAACGCCGGCCTGGCGCTCGACGGTCTGCTGCTGCGCCTGAAAGAAGACGAGTGGGAACGGGTCATGGAGGTCAACCTCAAGGGCGCTTTTCTGTGCAGCAAAGCCGCAGCCCGAGCCATGGTACGCCAGCGGAGCGGCCGGATCGTGAACCTGACGTCGGTCGTGGCCCAGACCGGCAACGCCGGACAGGCCGCCTACAGCGCGGCCAAAGCGGGGATTCTGGGCCTGACCCGGACCCTGGCCAAAGAGCTGGCCTCACGCGCCATTACCGTCAACGCGGTGGCCCCGGGCTTTATTGAAACCGACATGACCGGGTCCTTGCCAGACCAGGTCAAAACAGGATATTTGAGCCTCATTCCAGCCGGCCGCTGGGGCACCCCGGCAGAGGTCGCCGAAGTGGTGGCCTTCCTGGTCAGCCCCCTGGCGGCGTATATCACCGGACAGGTCATCAACGTCAACGGCGGCATGTATGTATAAGCGCCGCCCCGGCTCTGGCATCTGGGTGAGCGATAGAGGAGGACAGCGTTATGGCAGAGAGTGCAACACAGGAACGCGTCACAGAAATCATCTGTGAACAACTCGGCGTGAGCCGCGAAGAGGTGACCCTGGAGGCGTCGTTCATTGAGGATTTAGGCGCCGACTCGCTCGATATCGTCGAGCTCGTCATGGCCCTCGAAGAAGAGTATAACACCGAGATCTCTGACGAAGATGTCGAGAAGATTCGGACCGTCAAAGACGTCATTACCTATATCGACAGTCAGCAGGCCTAGTGTCTGGCGGCGTGTCCGCCCGCGGCTCCGGGGGAACAGCGCGGCGGCTGGGTCTTGTGGCGGTCGGGCGTGTCTTTTCTCCCGCGCCCGAGAGGCTGAGCAGTCCGGATTCAGGCATCGTCGCTACCCGAGGGAGTGTGTATGAACAGCAGCCTAGCCCAGCAAGACCCCGAGGTGTATGCGGCGATCCGGCACGAGGCTCAGCGCCAAGAGGATAATCTTGAGCTGATTGCATCCGAGAACCTGGTCAGTCGGGCCGTGCTGGAAGCCCAGGGCTCGGTTCTCACCAATAAGTACGCGGAAGGCTACCCCGGCAAGCGCTACTATGGCGGCTGTGCCTACGTTGACGTCGCCGAGCAACTGGCCATTGATCGGGCCAAAGCCCTGTTCGGCGCCGAGCACGCCAATGTCCAGCCCCACTCCGGCGCGCAGGCCAATATGGCGGCGTATTTCTCCCAGCTCCAGCCGGGCGATACCATCCTGAGTATGAACCTGTCCCACGGCGGTCATCTCACCCACGGCAGTCCGGTCAACTTCTCGGGCAAATTTTTCACGGTCATTCCCTACGGTGTGCGTGAGTCCGACCAGCGCATCGACTACCAGGAAATCGCCGATCTGGCCCGCAAACACCGGCCCAAGATGCTGGTTGCCGGCCACAGCGCCTATCCGCGGCAGATTGATGCCGCGCCCTTCCGTCAGATTGCGGACGAAATCGGCGCGCTGGTCATGGTCGATATTGCCCATTTTGCCGGTCTGGTCGCGGCCGGCCTGCACCCCTCCCCGGTGCCGTACGCCGAACTGGTGACCACCACGACCCATAAAACGCTGCGCGGCCCGCGCGGCGGTATGATTCTCTGTCGCCAGGACTTGGCCAAAAGCGTGAACTCGTCCGTTTTTCCCGGCACGCAGGGCGGCCCGCTGATGCACGTCATCGCCGCCAAGGCGGTGGCACTCAAAGAAGCCGCCAGCCCGGCCTTCAAAGCCTATCAGCAGCAAATCCTGGCTAACGCCAAAACGCTGGCCGAGGGACTGCTCAGGCGTGGCTTTCAGCTGGTCTCCGGCGGGACTGACAACCACCTCATGCTGCTCGACCTGCGCGCCACGGAGCTGACCGGCAAGCTGGCCCAGGACACGCTGGACCGGGCGCGGATTACCGTCAATAAAAACGCCATTCCGTTTGACACCCGCTCTCCGTTTGTCACCAGCGGCGTGCGTATCGGCACGCCGGCCGTCACCAGCCGGGGGATGAAAGAGCCCGAAATGGAGGTGATTGCCGAGCTGATCTGGCGCGCTCTGCAAAAAGTCGGAGACGACACGGCGCTCGGTGCTATTGGGGCAGAGGTGCGTGACCTGTGCCGCCAATTCCCGGTCTACGACTCCGCGTCCCTCTAGCTCCTGACTCCGAGCGTTATGAAGTGCCCTTTTTGCTCGCACCAGGACAACCGTGTCATCGACTCACGACTGGGTCGAGACGGCGACGTTATCAGGCGTCGGCGCGAGTGCGAGGGATGCGAGCGCCGTTTTACGACCTATGAGCGGGTGGAGGAAATTCTGCCTCTGGTCGTCAAGAAAGACGGCCGCCGAGAAGCCTACAGCCGCCAGAAAGTGGTCGCGGGTCTGACCAAGGCGTGCGAGAAGCGGCCGATCAGCATTGAGACGATTGAAGACATTGCCGACCGTATCGAGCGTTCCCTGCAAGGCTCTGGAGAGAAAGAGCTGCGGAGTGCGCGGATCGGCGAAGAGGTCATGCGCCAGCTGTACGATCTGGATAAAGTGGCCTATGTCCGCTTTGCCTCAGTGTATCGTTCATTCCAGGACCTGGACGCGTTCATGAATGAACTCAAAATCCTGATCCGAGAGCGCAGCCAGAGTGATCCCAAACCGGATCGGTCCCGTGCCCGCAAGAAAAAGCCGTCCCCCACCCGCACCCCATGAAGTCCATCGCCTCTGACACAGGGCTCCGCCCTCACCCTTGGGTGAGGAAGACAGGATGAACCACACTGCTGACGCCGTCCATATGCAGCGGGCCCTGGAACTCGCCGCCCGGGGTCTGGGACGGACGAGCCCCAACCCTGCGGTCGGTGCGGTCATCGTGCGCGAGGGGCGCGTCATCGGCGAGGGGTTTCACCGCAAGGCGGGCCGGCCGCACGCCGAAATCGAAGCCCTGCGCAGCCTGAGAGACTCGGCCGCCGGCGCCACCCTGTACGTCAATCTCGAGCCCTGCTCTCACCACGGCCGCACCCCGCCGTGTGCCGATGCAGTGATACAGGCCGGCATTCAACGGGTGGTGGTCGGGACCCGCGATCCCAATCCGCTGGTTGCCGGACGTGGGCTGCGTCGCTTGCGGCGGGCCGGAATTCAGACCAAGACCGGGGTCTTGAGACAGGCGTGTGAGCGGCTGAACGAGGATTTCCGTATTTTCATCCGGACCGGTCGGCCGATGGTCACGCTCAAGCTGGCCGCGTCCTTGGACGGACGGATTGCCACCGCGACGGGCGACTCGCGCTGGATCAGCGGTCCCGCCTCGCGGCGGCTGGTACACCAGCTCAGGAATCGAGTCGATGCCGTGCTGGTCGGGGCCGAGACCGTGCGCAGCGATGACCCACAACTGACGTGTCGCATCCGGGGCGGCCGTGACCCGCTGCGGGTCGTCCTGGACAGCCGCCTGTCGATCAGTCCCCAGGCTCGCATCTGCACCCAAGCCTCACAGGCGCCCACGTTGATCGCCACCACCCGGGCCGGAGCAAAACGGCGGCGCTTGTTCGAGCGGCCCAATGTCGAGGTTGTGGCCCTGGCTGCGGCCAAGGGCCGGGTCTCGCTCGCCCGGCTGCTCCAGGAGTTGGCAGGCCGCGGGCTCAAGCACGTACTCATCGAGGGTGGGGGTCAGGTGGCGGCCACGGCCCTGCGCGAGCGGCTGGTTGACAAAGTCCTCTTTTTTTACGGACCCATCTTGCTCGGCGGCGATGGACGCGCCATGATCGGAACGCTTGGCATTAGCCGGATTGCCGCCGGGCACAAGCTCCACACCATAGAGGTCAGTCAACGGGGAGACGATGTGGTGGTGAGTGCCTCTATTG
>WTHE01000456.1 GCA_011523315.1 Candidatus Binatota bacterium | reverse complement strand
AGAGCCCACAGCGTTCTCCTTCGCCGCCCGGCCGGAGTGCCTCTCCGCTCTCGGCCGCTCTCAGGCCGTGAGTTGGCGCGCCCAATCCCGCACGCGGCGCACCCAGGCCGTCCGTTTCATTGCGGTGCTGTCCTGCATGAACTGAGACAGGAGCTGACTCGTCAAGCCCGGCAGGACGAGACTGGCCTCCTGGCGGTGATACGCGTGGTAAATCGTCACGCCGTTGTCGGCGTAGCGCCACACTTCGGGCACGCCCGCCGCCGCATACAGAGGCGGCTTGTCGAGGGAAGGATGCGCGATATCAATCTCGATGACCAGATCGGGCGGGGGATCAACGGCCAGGTCAATACGCGCCTTACCGCTCACGCGGTCCGCGTTTTGGATGTAGAAGCAGGTATCCGGCTCAAAGCCGCGGGCCAGGTCTTCGCGCATGAAGGTATGGGAGCCGACATTGTCCACATCAATACCCATTTCCAACGCGACTTCCTCGACGAGCAAAGCGATGGTGCGGTTGGGTCGCTCATGTTCGGCAGACAGGACCATAATCTCAAGGACTCCTCGATCATAGGCAAAATGCGCGGCGTGACTCTCCTGAAAGTCGTCGACAAGCCGCTCATAGGTCTCCCAACTCACTCCATGCAAGACAAGGTACTGCATCCGCTCAGCCAGATCAGACTGAGGAAGTGTATCGAGCGATGTGGCATGAACGCTCATAGATGCTCCGTCCACTCGTAAGCGCGGGAACGGATGCCGGCAAGGGGCAGGCTCAGGCTGCCCCCTCCCGCCCCTACTGCAGGGGCGAAAAACTGGCCGGCGTCATGATCTTGTTGTACTGGCTGACAATCATCTCCTGGGCGCGGGGCCGGAAGGCTTGCAGGGCGGGATCTTCGCCCTGGGCGGCCCGGGCCTGGGCACGGTGATTCATGTCTTCATAGGCCCAGATATGCACCACCTCGTTGAGCGGACCGACCTCGGTTGACCACCAGCCGACCAGCTTGGAGTATTTGCTGATGACGGGCAGGGCTTCCTGTTCGATCAGCGCCTGAAACTCCGGCACCTTGCCCGGCTGTAATGTGTACACACGCATTTCGTAGACCATACGCTCCCCTCCTTTTGGGTCATGGATGGGTCTGTTGTAGCAACTCCCGGCCCCGATTTCCAAGGGTTGACGACCGGCGAGTTGCCCTTTTTCTTGGTTCTCCGGGCGTGCTATGGCAGGGGTGTAGACACGAGGAGCCGCACCATGCAACACCATGCCTTTGTGATTGACATCCCCGAGGAAACCCTGAGTGACCTGCGCGACCGGCTGGCCAACACCCGCTGGCCGGACGAAATCGGCAACGACGGCTGGACCTACGGCACCCGGCTGGCCGACCTTAAGCAGCTGGTCGAATACTGGCACACGGGCTACGACTGGCGCCGTCACGAGCGGGCAATGAACGCCTTTCCGCACTATACGGTCAGCATCGACGGCCAGCCGATTCACTTTATCCACCAGCCGGGTCGTGGGCCGAAGCCCATGCCGCTTATTCTGACCCACGGCTGGCCGTGGACCTTCTGGGACTTTCACAAGGTTATCCGTCCCCTGGCCGACCCGGCCGCGTTCGGCGCCGACCCGGCCGATGCGTTTGACGTGGTGGTGCCGTCTCTGCCGGGCTTCGGCTTTTCGACGCCGCTGAGGAAAACCGGCATTGCCATCCGGGAGGTGAGCGACCGCTGGGTCAGCCTGATGCGCGACGTGCTGGGCTATGAGCGCTTCGCCGCCCAGGGCGGGGATATCGGCTCGCTGGTCAGCACCGACCTGGGCCACGCCCACGCCGCGCAGCTGATCGGCGTTCACACCAACCTGCCCGTCCCGCTGTCGTTCGAGCTGCCGCCCGAGTCGGACTACAGCGCCGAGGAGACCGGCTGGTATGCCAAGACGCAGCACTTCTTTGCCGAAGAGCGCGGCTATGCCGGCATTCAGGGCACCAAGCCACAGACGGCCGCCTACGGCCTGACCGACTCACCGGCCGGGCTGTGCGCCTGGATCCTGGAGAAACGACGTACCTGGAGCGACTGTGGCGGCAATGTGGCGAGCCGTTTCAGCCCGGACGAGCTGCTGACGACCATGACCCTGTACTGGGTCACCCGGACAATCGGTACCTCGTTCCGGTCCTACTACGAGCGCCGGGTCCATCCCTGGCAGCCGGTCCACACGCGCCACCCGGTTGTGGAGGCACCGACCGCCTGCGCAGTCTTTCCGGGCGACGTGATCCACATGCCGCGACGCTGGGCCGAGGGCTATTACAATTTGAAACGCTGGACGGTCATGCCCGCCGGCGGACATTTTGCGCCCATGGAAGAGCCGGAGCTGCTGGTCGAAGACGTGCGGACGTTTTTCCGCAGCCTGCGCTGACCGGGGACAGGTCCTGTCAGCATGCGTCAGCTGAACTCGGGCGCGACCTTGGCGGCGAACAGCTCGATATCCTCTATCAGCTGGGTCTGTGGCTCCAGGCCGTTATAGGCGACCAGGGAAAAATACTCGAACGGAATCTCGGTGTAGATCTCGTCGATCTGACGTTTCACCTCGTCCACCGTACCGGCCACGATCAGGCCGGTGTTCATCACCCGCTCGAACATCGAGCCCTGGCCTTCGGCCAGCAGGACCGGGAAAAAATGGACCGCAAACTGTGAGAAAAACGGCACAATCGTCTTGTCCACCTTCTCATACGCCTCGTCCCGCGTCTTGCCGACAAACAGGAAACGCAGCAAGCCCTGGCCCTGGCCCGGACTGAGGGTTTTGCCGACCTCGGCCGCACCCTGGCGATAGGCCACATCCTGGGCCCGCGCGCCCTGCATGGGCGCGAAATAACAGCAGGTGAAGCCCTCCTGACCCGACCAGCGGGCCGACTCGGCGCTGCCCGACGAGCTGATGAACACCGGCGGGTGGGGGCGCTGGTAGGGCGCCGGGACGACGCTGATCTGACGTACCCGGTTGTGCTCGTCGATCTCGCCAGGCGCGCCATACTCCTGGGCGCACGGATAGGCCGGGTAATTCTCAATGCCGCTGGCCGGATAGGGCACTTTGAAATACGCCCCGTCGTGGGCAAAACTCTGCTGGGTCCAGGCTTTCTTGACGATCGTGACCATCTCGCGAAAAATCTGCTGATTGTTCTCGTCGGCCTCGGCCTGCTCGGGCGACTCCCGGTTTGACAGCGTCGGCAGCGATTCATACGCCTGACCCAGGGTGCGCACCCAGCGCGCCTGGTAGCCGCGGGCAAAGCCGACAAAAAAGCGGCCCTTCAGAATATGGTCGAGCAGCGCGGTCTCTTCGGCCACCCGCAGGGGATTATGGGTGCCCATCACATAGCCCAGCTGGCCCATCCGCATGCGGGTGGCATACGGCCCCAGCCAGGCGTTCATGATGCCCGGACAGGGCAGCATCTCAAAGCCCTCGGAATGAAAGTGGTGCTCGATAAAGCTCATGCCCCAGTAGCCCAGGCTATCGGCGGCTTTGACGATATCGACCATGCCGTCGATGATCTCGGCATACTTCTCGACACTGCGCCCGACCGGTCGGAGCCGTTTACGCTCGGCGTTGGAGCTGACCGGCATGGACGGAACCATCTGAATCATCGTTTTCATCCGCGTCCTCCTTACCGCGCTTCTTAAACCCGTCCGGGCTCGCAGCGTCAAGCCCGCCTGCCGGTCGGCTGCCTCGCTTGCATCCGGGTCTGAGGTTTTGTATAGCTCCGGCCAGACACGAGGAGGGAGCCTATGGGGCTGGCTGAGCTACGGGATCGGGTGTGCATTGTCGGCGTCGGCGACACCCCGCAGGGCTCGGTGCCGGACAAAACCGGCGACGAGCTGGCCATTGACGCGGCCCGGGCCGCCCTTGAGGACTGCGGGCTCAACAAGAACGATATCGACGGTCTGTTCGTCCAGCCCAGCTACGGCCGCCAGGGCGACTATCTCAAGGTCGGGCTGATGCTCGGCCTGAATCCCAGGGTTGGCGGTGCGGTCGAGGCGTCCGGGGCAACCGGCTGTTACATGATCCAGCACGCCGCCCTGCTGCTCAACGCCGGCATGGCCAACTACATCCTGCTGGTCTACGGCACAAACCAGAAAACCAACCGCAACCGCTTTGGCGGAGCCCTGCTCGAAGAGCACGCCCCCTACGGCGGCTTCAATCCCTCCGGGCCGTTTGCCTTTGCCTTTCGGCGCCACATGCACCTGTACGGCACGACCGAGGAGCAGCTGGCGACGATTGCCATCAACCAGCGCCGGCACGCCGGGCTCAACCCCAAGGCGGCGCAAAAAACTCCGCTGAGCCTCGACGACTATATGAACGCCCGCTACATCGTGTGGCCGCTGCGCATGTTTGACTACTGCTACATCACCGACGGCGGCCACGCCTTCATTCTGACCACCCCCGAGCGCGCCGCAGACCTCAAGAAACCGCCGGTGTTCATCCGCGGCATGGGCCGCCAGGAAGCCTTCCGAGCCTATGAAACGCCCGACCTGGTCATGCAGAGCTTTCAGCAGGAGGCGGCGGCCAGGATGGTCTTTGGCATGGCCGATATGAGCATCCAGGACATCCAGGCGCTGTACGTGCAGGACGCCTACAGCCCGGCTGTGATCGCCGCCCTGGAAAACTACGGCTTTTGTCCGCGTGGCGAGGCCGGCCGCTGGATACAGGACGGCCGGATCGGCCTGGGCGGTGAGCTGCCGCTCAACGTCAACGGCGGCCAGCTGTCCGAGACGTATATGGTCGGCTGGCAGAACACCTGCGACGCGGTGCGCCAGCTGCGGGGCGAGTGCGGCCTGCGGCAAATCCCGGCTGTCGAGCGGATCATGTGTACCTATACCGGCGGGCTGCGCGAGCACGCCGGCGCCCTCATTCTGCGGAGGTAGAGCGTGGCCGACTATACCAAACCCCTGCCCGTCATTGAAAAATGGAACGCGCCGTACTGGCAGGCGGCCAAACGCCACGAGTTTGTGGCCCAACGCTGCCGCGCCTGCGGCTATACGCATCTGCCGCCCGGTCCGGCGTGCACCAACTGCCTGAGCGCCGACCAGGACTGGGTGAGGCTGAGCGGCCGGGGCACAATCTATTCCTACGGCGTGTACTATCAGTGCTGGCACGAGGGCTTTGCCGGGGACATTCCGTATAATGTGGCCCTGATCAGCCTCGAAGAAGGTTTGCAGATCGTCAGTCAGGTGATCGGCTGTGACAACGAGGAACTGGACTGCGGCCTTGCCGTTGAGGTGAGCTTTGACGACATCACGCCTGAGGTCAGTCTGCCCAAATTCCGTCTGCTGAAGTGAGGCTCCGTCTGCTGAAACAAGGAGGACATCATGCGCATCGGGTTTATTGGACTCGGAAATATGGGCGGCCCCATGGCCTCTCACATCATTGCCGCCGGCCATACGGTGACCGTTCACGACATCCGCAAAGAAGCGGCCAGCCCGCAGCTGGACAAGGGCGCGGCGTGGGCCGACAGCCCGCGCGCCGTGGCTGCGGCGAGCGAGATCGTGTTCACCTCGCTGCCCGGTCCCAAACAGGTCGAAGAGGTCGCCCTGGGCGAGGGCGGCATTTTGCAGGGCGCCGAGCCGGACAGCGTGTATATCGACCTGTCAACCAGCTCGCCGACCCTGATCCGGGACATCTGCGCCACCTTCCAGGACAAGCAGGTCCAGGTCTTGGATGCGCCGGTCAGCGGTGGGCCGGTCGGCGCCCAGGCCGCCACCCTGGCGGTGATGGTCGGGGGCGACAAGGCTGTCTACGAGCGGGTCAAACCGGTGCTCGACGTGATCGGCGACAAGGTTTCGTATGTGGGCGGCATCGGCTGTGGGGAAATCGCCAAAATCGTCCATAATATGATCGGTATTTGCAGCCTGTCCCTGCTGGCCGAGGGTCTGACCCTGGGCGTCAAGGCCGGGGTTGAGCCCCAGGCTCTGCTCCAGGCCATCCAGGACGGCGCGGTGGGCCAGGGCCTGATGCTGAACTACATGGTGCCGGAAGTCGTCTTCAAGGGCGATTTTGACACCGCCCGCTTTGCCCTGCGCTGGGCGCGCAAGGATGTTGGCCTGGCCACCGAGCTGGGGCGCGAATTCGAGGTGCCGCTCAAGCTGGCCAATGTGGTCGAGCAGGAGTTTGTCGAAGCCATGGCTCGGGGCTGGGCTGAGCGGGACTCCAGCGCGCCGTTTGCCCTGCAGGAGGAACGATCTGGGGTGACGGTCCGCAAAACCTCGTAGGGGCAAGCCTGTCGCAGTGGATCACAGCCTGTAGGGGGCATGCCCTGGAATTGCGCGCCGTTTTGACCCTCCCGGAAAGAGCCGTGCCATGGCCGCCGAGCCTGTCCGGTTTTGGCGCGTTGGTGTGGCTGCTGTTTGCCTCGGGCGAGCAGATCTTTGCGTGAGGGCGCGCGGGCGTGCCCTCACTCCGCTGTCTACTGATCTCCGAGCGCGTCCAGCCCGGCCTGGGCAGCCTCAATATCTTCCTCCACGCTCGCGCCGCTGGCGCCAATGCCACCCAGCAGCTTGCCATCGACCTCAATAGGCAGGCCGCCGCCGGCCGGCAGCAGGGGCTCGCCGATCATCTCCTGGAGGTTTTTGAACAGCTGAGGACGATCCCTGGCGATATCTGCGGCCCAGGCCGAGGGGCGACCGAAGGTGGCCGAGGTCAGGGCTTTGCCATGGGCGACCTTGGGCGTCATCCAGCGCGTGCCGTCCATACGCACCATGGCTACCGGCCGGCCGAAACTATCGACCACGGCAAAGCTCATCAGCCAGCCTTCCTGTTCGGCCTTGGCTTTGGCTGCGTCGATAATCGTCTCGGCCATGGCCAGGCTGACCGTGGTCGGCGCTGCGTCTTGAGCCTGCACGGCAGGCGAGCTGAGGAGGAGACCCATACCGATTACCACTCCGAGGAACATGCTCTTTTTCATACGTGTGTCCTTTCTTCTGGTTCTTGCCTCTGCGAGCCGACGTGTCGCTCCGAGGGATGTTCAGCCTATAAACCACCGGCCCGCAGCACCTGTCCGGGCAGCGCCCCGGTGTGCTGCTGCTCGGCGTACAAGACCTGGCCGTTGACCAGGCTGTACTGTACGCCCTGGGCGGGCATGACCAGCCGGCGTCCGCCGCCGGGCAGATCGTAGCGCATCTCGGGCCGACGCCCGGAGCCGATCGTGTTGGCATCAAAAATGGCGATATCCGCAGCCAGTCCCACCGCCAGCCGTCCCCGGTCCTGAATGCCGAAGAAGCGGGCCGGCTCGGTGGTCAGGCGCTCGACGGCCCGTTCGAGCGTCATGACCTGCTTGTCGCGCACCCAGGTGCCGAGCAAATACGTGCAGTAGCCCGCGTCGCACAGCATATCGACGTGCGCCCCGCCGTCGGACAGGCCGATCATGGCCCGGGGATCGGTGATCAGATCGGGAATCAGGTCCTCATTGGCGTTAAACAAAACAATGGTGTACTGCAAGCGCAGCTCATCTTCGAGGGCCAGATCCAGAAAGGTATCCAGCCCGTCCTTGCCCCGCTCGGCCGCAATCTCGGCCACGGTCCGGCCTTCGAGCGGTTTCAGGGACGGATTGCTGACCTCTTTGACCTCCAGCCGCTCCCACTTGCCCGAGAAAATGCGCGGGGTTTCCAGCTCAGTGCGAAAGGCGCGGCGGAAGTCGGGGTCGCGGTAGACCCGCATCTGCTCTTCGACCGAGCGGTTGAAGACCGGGTTCCAGGACGGGTGGTTGGCAAAGATGAAGGGATTGCGCAGGTCAATCTGAATCACAAACGGCCGGCAGGTGACCTGCGGCACGCCGCCACGCTTGATGAGCGGCTCGGTCTTGCGCAGCATATCCGGCCCGGCGGTCGGCTTGTCATCACGGCTGATCACCCCCAGCCAGGTGACCGGCCGGCCGCTTTCGGTCAGCAGGAAATCGACCAGATCGTACTCCTCGTCCGAAATCTCGCCTGCGGTTGCCGTCAGCGCCAACTCCATAGCGCCCCGGCCAAGCTCCTTGAGCACGTTGGCATACGCCTTCAGCTCGTCACGGCTGGCCTGACGGCAGGCCAGCGGACGCGCCTGATAGCCGATGTGTTGCGGAATCGCGGTAGTGCTCATCCCCAGGGCACCGGCCTGCATGGCTTCCCTGAGCAGGGCCGCGATCTGCCCGGTTTCGTCCGGGGTGGCGGCGCGGTCCATGGATTCTTCGCCCATCACGAAGTGCCGAAACGGGGTGAGCGGAGCCAGAAATCCGAGGTTGATGCCCGCCCCCCGTTTTTGGGCAGCCTGCATATACTCGGGAAAGCTGACCCAGTCCCAGCTAATGCCCTTGCTCAACACCTCAATGGGAATGGCCTCGACATTGACCAAGTCCCAGGCCGCGACCTCCTGAACCTCGGGCCGACACGGGGCCAGGCCGACCCCGCAGTTGCCCATGACCACGCTGGTCACGCCGTGCCAGCTCGAACAGCTGATCAACGGGTCCCAGCAGATCTGGGCGTCATAGTGGGTGTGGGGGTCGATAAAGCCCGGAGAGACAATCAGGTCTGCGGCGTCGATGACCTGCTTGGCTCCGTCTGTGACCGTGCCGATCTCGGCGATCCGGCCCTCGGCAATGGCGATATCGGCCCGGAAGCGGGGCGCGCCGGTCCCGTCGACAAGCGTGCCGTTCCGAATCACTACATCGTAGGCCATGGCATCCTCCTTTGTTCCAACAATTTTTGACCACAGGGTCAGGGGGTCCTCGCCAGGCGAAAGCCGAGGCCGTTGTAGCGATTGACCGGCGCAAACCCGTGACGATTGGCCACGCGGTGATAGCGGGCACCGCTGCTCCAAGCTCCGCCGCGACGGACCCGGCCAACACCCGTCTCAGGGCCACGCGGGTCGGTCACCGCACCACGGGGATAGTCGCCATGCCAGTCGTGCACCCACTCCCACACGTTCCCGTGCATGTCGTACAGCCCCCAGCCATTCGGCTGCTTCTGCCCGACCGGGTGGGTCCTGTTTCTTGCATTGTCCTCATACCACCCGTACTGCTCCAACTGATCCGCCGCGTCCCCGAAATGGTACGCCGTCTGCGTCCCCGCCCGCGCCGCATACTCCCACTCCGCTTCGGTCGGCAGCCGGTACACGCTCACCCCCTCCCGCCGATTCAACTCCGCAATGAAGCCCTGGGCGTCCTCCCAGGACACGCCCTCCACCGGACACGCGCCGCCACACGAGGAGAAATTCGACGGGTTGTCCCCCATCACCGCCTCCCACTGGTCCTGCGTCACTTCATACTTCCCTACATACAATGGCTGGCTGAGCGTCACGGTGTACTGCGTTTCGTCGTCATCCCGACCGGGCTCATCGGACGGCGATCCCATCTCGAACGTGCCCGACTCGATCAGCACGAACTCCATGCCGACGCTGTTGCGCAGCTCGCGGGGCAGCTGGTTCGGGCGACGCCGTTCGGCCTCCTCGGTCTGCTGTTGCACGGGCTCTGTCGCGTCCTGCGCACCCAAC
>WTHE01000767.1 GCA_011523315.1 Candidatus Binatota bacterium | reverse complement strand
CGATGACGAGTGCCTGATCGATGCCGACCTCCCCGTACTCGTTCTCGATCACGGCGATGCGCTTGCCGTGCTCCTCACTCAGGATCCGGTTGAGCAGGGTCGTCTTGCCAGAGCCGAGGAAGCCGGTGAGGATGGTAACAGGGACTTTTCGCGGTATCATTTCTAAATCTGAATTTGGCCTATTCATCTAGTTCTCCTGGAGCAGCGGTGCGAGCACCGGAAGCTGGACGTCGAACCCCCACGCCGCGCAGACCTGGACCAGGTCTCCGGCGTCAACGGCGTCCGTTTCGCCAGAACGGATGAGGCAGTTTCGGTCATGCTGACTCCTCGGCCATGCGGCGAGCCTGGTCCGGGGTCTAGCTTGGGTTGCTAGGCAGCCAGACCCAACATATTGAAGACAAGGCCCTCTATATGCTCAAGCATGAGAAACGTGCCGACACCGGCAACAACAGCGCCGGCGAGGCGGGCATGAATATGTTCCGCCTCGGTCGCCTTCAGCAGAGTGTGAACAACAAATCCGGCCAGGAGCGCCAAGCCGTATTGCAGCAGGCCAAGTCCGACCAGATAGCCAACCAGAACGGGAACGCCTGCTCCTGCTTCCTGGGCCGCGAGCGTGTCGCCAAAGGCTGATCCGTGGAACAGGCCGAAAACTGCGAAAAGGCCGATAGCCAGAGCAAGGCTCGTGGCACGACCGGACAACAGGATGCCGCCGACAACGAGAAGCGAAATGCCGATCACAAATTCTTTGACAGGCAGGCCAAGGCCGACACTCATCAGCAGGCAGCCAAGCATCATTGCACCAATATAGGCGGCCGTTGCCAGTTTCGTGCGGCCGGTGTAGAGCGCCGCAATGCCAACGGCGATGACGAAGAAAAGATGATCAAAACCCAAGAGTGGATGCCCAAGGCCGGATAAGAGCCCGTCGCTGAGCGTTTCCATTGGCATGCCGCCGAGCGGGTGGTGCGCAAAGGCCGGACCCGCACTCATGCTGAAAACGACCGCAGCCAAAAGGTATCGCTTCATTTTTTTCTCCTCCTTGCGGAAAACCCGCGACTTTGCTCGGATCATCATGATGGGAAAGCTGATGATTGTTCGGCGCGTGGGAAGTTGCTGTTGCATAATAGTTGTAATAGAAATTTTATTACAACAATAGTCAGGGAATTGTCAAGCTGACCGAGCGGGTGGGTAGTGTCTCAGTTTGAAAATGCTTGCCTGTCTCATCCCCAGCGGTCCGCGCCGAGGAAGCGCCATCCGCTGGAAAATCCCCCTCAATCCCCCTTTTTCAAAGGGGGAAGCCTGTCCTGAGCCTCGTCGAAGGGCGCGCAGCGCAGGGGGATTTCTGCGCCAGGAGTAGGGGCGACGCATGCGTCGCCCCTACCGAGAAAAGAGAATTTCAAAGTGATACACCACCAGCGGGTGTTACGCACTTTTTCAAAGAAGGCGACGACAGGTACGAGGTCGACGCGATCATCGCCAGGGTGATGGCGGCCATGCAGGCGGGCAAGTCGTAGCGGCACGCCGCTGTGCGGCAGGGCTGCCGTTTGCCATAGGGGCCGGGTGCATACCGCCGTAGAGGGAACACCGTGAGAGTCAGTCACCAAGCTCTAAAAGGTGCCCGTCTGTCTGTCCTGCACACACCGAAAGCCGATATGCGACGTGCCCGTATCGGAGGTCGTGCCACGACGGGCGCTGGGTCGATACGCTGCACAGTAACTGTCGTGACACAGAAAAGAACCGCCCCG
The DNA here is from genome assembly GCA_011523315.1 of Candidatus Binatota bacterium. Lineage (GTDB taxonomy): Bacteria > Desulfobacterota > Binatia > Bin18 > Bin18 > JAAXHF01. Next base: position 7,790 of record WTHE01000767.1, on the reverse strand, counting down.
GATGACGCGCGCTGAGCCGAATCGTTGGCGGGGATCAGAGAGTTTGTCGGGACCGCGCGGGTTCCTGGTGACACCCTTCGTCGCGCGCCGCGAATACAGATCGGCACGATACTAATCCAGTGTCCACTCCCACACGTTCCCGGCCATGTCATACAGACCGTAGCCGTTGGGCGGAAATGAACCCACGGGCGCAGTGCGGCCGTACCCATCAATCTGCGTGTTGTTATCGGGAAACCGGCCCTGCCAGATGTTGGCCTGGGGGGCGGCGGGTGAGAACGGGTCGTTGCCCCAAGTGAATTGCGCTCTGTTACGGCCGCCCCGCGCGGCAAATTCCCATTCGGCTTCGGTCGGCAGGCGTTTGCCAGCCCAGTTCGCGTAGGCCACCGCGTCGTCCCAACTCACGTGGATAACCGGATGATTGTCGCGGTCCGTGAGGTCGCTGTGTGGCCCTTCCGGATGTCGCCAGTTCGCCCCCGGCGTCCAGGACCACCAGGCACGCGGATTGTCGGTTGGTACGGGATGGTCCGGAGGGGTGAAAACCAGGCTCGCCGGGACGAATACATCGTCAGGTGGTTTGGGCCTGCCGGGCGGGAGCTGCTTCTTAATCTCTTCCCACGTGGGGGCACGCTCGGCGACCGTGATATAGCCGGTCGCGTCAACAAACTGTCTGAACTGGACGTTTGTCACTTCGGTTTGGTCGATCCAGAAGCCGACGACCCGCACCCGATGTGGAGGCCGCTCAACCCGCCGCGCCAGTGCCGTGTCGCTCCCCATGGTGAACTCGCCCCCAGGGATCCATACCATGCCGACCGGGGCAGGGAGCCTGGGCTGGCTGGTTGCAGGCGTCTCTTCCTCGAAGGAGGCCGGAGCACCGCGGCTGGCGGTCCGGCTGCTCGTGGCGGCGGGAGCGTCGTTGAGTACCACCCCTCCATCGCCAAGAAGGATGAGGCTCACCAGTGCGATGAACGGAGAGCGGAGGTGTGTGGAAATAGAAGCCGTTTTGTGCATGCTGGCTGGCCTTACGTTCGTCTTCTGATGCGGGCGCAGCTTGACGCTGCTGGTGGTCATCGCACGGAACGCGGCCCGGCTTTCGTCGGGCGCGCCGGCCCTCCTCGGCTCCGTTTCTGGAGGTGTGGATGTGTTGTCAGTCGGAGCCTGGTACCGGCAAGCGACAGATGCGTTGTAAGCGCAAAGTCGGCTGGCCCGGGTATTCCCAGATCAGGCTATCCGTATCTTCCAGCCGCCGCGTCACCAGCGTCACCAGCCCCCAGGGTCTGAACTCCAGGGTTTTTTCGTCGTTCCACCGAACCGCCGCGCGAACCCGGGCGCAGTTCCGCGGATCGATGTCGTTCGCGCCGTCTGCCAAGGTTCCCGTGGTACGGAAGTCATGAATGAAGCGTCTCCCCGCCACGATGACCCGGTTGCCGCACTGCTCAATGCGTTCGATGTGGCCAAGCAGCCCTTCCTCTGCCCGCCACAGGCCGCGCAAATCCTCCGCTTCGGGTGGCAGCGGCTCGGTACATCCGGCGAGTATGGGGGCGGGCCATTGGTCGGTTTCACAGCTCGGGGTATAGGCTTTGGGGATGTCGTCCGCAGCCAAGCCGGTGTTGTCGAGCTGCGCCCTGGTGCAATAATCCACGACGGCGGGATCTTCTCGGTAGACCCGTGCCGCCGTCGTATCGACAGGCCGCGGCTCGAGATACCGAAAGTAGGAGGCGACCCCTCCCAGCAGGACAAGCAGCACCACCACACTCCCAAGCATTTTGGTCCAGACCGTCACAACTCACACCGGATTGGCTCGCATGAACTCGATGACGACTGCGGCTAATTCCACCCCCACATCATCCTGCAAAAAGTGGCCGCCACCTTCGATGATGGTGTGCTTCTGACCTTGCGCACCCGGCACGGTTTCGATGAAGCGTTTTTCCTGCCCTTTCATGACAGGGTCCGCGTCGCTATAGGCGGTGAGAAACGGCTTATCGCACTGCTCAAAAAACGCCCAGGCGGCACGGTTGGCCGGAACTGCGGGATTGTCCGGGGTGATCGGCACCAGCGAGGGGAACTGTCTTGCCCCCTGCATATACTCCTCCGAGGGAAAGGGCGCTGCGTAGGCCGCGTATTCCGCATCGGAACAGTGCTTGAGAGCGAGCTTCATCACCTCGGCAGGATGGAAGTCCTCATGGGCATCACAATGCCTGACCCAGTACATGAACGGCGGCCGGTCTTGCATGGGACCGGCGAGCTTGGCGAACACGTCCGGCAACGGCAACGCCGGTGTCTGAGCCAGCAGTGTGTGCAGCTTCGGGGCCAGCTCCTCGGCTATGCCTGTGGCGTCCGGTAGTGCCGCATTCGCCGCAATGACCCGCGCAAACCGTTCGGGGTTTTCGGCAACCAGACGCAGGCCGATGAGGCTGCCCCAGTCCTGCCCGATGAGGGTCGCGCCTCGCAAATCTACGGCTTCGATCAAGCCTTTCATCCACAACACATGGTTGGCGTAGGTATAGCTGGCGCGCTCCGTGGGCTTGTCCGATTTGCCAAAACCGGCCAGGTCCGGCGCAATCACCCGATATCCGGCCTGTGTCAGCAACGGAATCATCTTGCGGTACAGGTAGGACCACGAGGGTTGTCCGTGCAGGCACAGGATCACCTCGCCCTGGCCCTCGTCCAGATAGTGCATGCGCAAGGTGCCGCCCTGGCCGTCATTCACCTCAACGTAGTGCGGGGCGAAAGGGTAGTCCGCCAGATTCCGAAACCGCTCTTCAGGTGTTCTCACCAGGTCCATCGTTTCCCTCCAGTTGATCGAATGGCTCAGTTGGGCCAGTAGATGTATTCGTCACCCTCCACATACGGCTAGCCGCCATGCTTATCGATGAGCTGGGGTGCATTTATGACCGAGGGCCACAGGGGTTCGGCCTGCTGTGCGTTGTGGGCCGCCAGGAGGGCTTCCAGTTCTTGCAGCTTTTCGGGCGCGACCGCCGCCAGATTCACCCGCTCGGTCGGGTCGGTCGCCAGATTGAACAGCCAGCGCTTGTCGGGCTGCGCCGCCCGGATCAGCTTCCAGCCTTCATGCCATACGGACTGATGATGACCTTCCCGCCAGAACAGGGTGTCATGGGGGAGAGCCGTGTCTGCACCCGTGATGTAGGGCATCAGATCGACGCCGTCGAGCGTGCGGTCTGTGGGCACCTTGCCCCCAGCGGCCGCCGCGAAGGTATGAAACAGGTCGATGTGATGGACCGGCGCGTCCAGGCTTGACCCAGCCTGGATGCGCGCCGGCCACCTCAGCATGAACGGCACGTGGATCCCGCCCTCGAAATGGGTCAGCTTCCAGCCTCGATAGGGTGTGTTCACGTCGGGCAGCTGGATGTAGCCGGCCCCACCGTTGTCGCTGGTGAGCAGGATCAGGGTGTGAGCAGCCAGCCCGAGTTCATCCAGTTTGTGGGCGACCCGGCCAACACTCCGGTCGACCGAGCGAATCATCGCGGCGTAGACGCGCAGGTGATGGTCCTCGATGTGGGCAAACGCGTCGTAATCCGCTCTGGTCGCCTGCAGTGGGTTGTGGATGCCCCAATGGGCCAGATACAGAAAAAACGGCCGGTGACGGTTGTTTTCAATCATCTTGAGCGCTTCGTTCGTGTAGTAGTCCGTCAGGTATCCATCCGGCTGATAGCGCTCGCCGCCGTTGAACTGCGCGGAATACTCGGCAAACGTCCATACCATGCGGTCAATGCCATCCTGTGCGCGCTTGGCGTTCACAACGTGCGGATGATCTTCAGGCAGGTAGAGGGCACCGGACATGTACAGGCTGTCGTCAAAACCCTGATCCTCAGGGCGCATGCCGTTGGTGCCGCCGAGGTGCCACTTGCCGATATGCGCCGTGTAATAGCCGGCCTCCCGCAGCACTTCGGCGATGGTGACTTCCTCTGGCGGCATGCCGAGTTCGGCCATATCCGGCAGCGCCTTGGCTTTCGCCATATCGATGAAGGTCGGCAAGGCGGGCCGGTTGAGCTCCTGCATCCACTTGAAGATGGTGGCGCCGACTCTCGGGAAGGGCGTGAACTCGAAGCCGAAGCGTGTGGCGTAGCGGCCGGTCATGATGCTGGCGCGGGATGGCGCACACACGGCGTTCGCGGCGTAGCCGTTGGTGAAGGTCACGCCCTGCCGTGCGAGGGCATCGATATGCGGCGTCATCACAGACCCGTCGCCCGCTCCACCGTTGTACAGCGAGACATCATTGAACCCCATGTCATCCATCACAATGAGAATGATGTTGGGTGGCCGCTCAGCAGGAGGCGCGTCCGCCGCCGCAGGCCCTGCGGTCCATCGGGTCGGCACATTCTCCGGAAGAGGCGCCACAATCTGCCTGATTTTGGGTACGCCCCAGACGAGGATGTCGATTCGATTCTGCCATGCAGTGGCACCCAGCAAGCCGAGAACAATAGCGGTGGCTATCAATGTCTTCATGGCCTTGGCGTGACGTGGTCTGTGTCAATTTTCACAATCATACACATTAATTTAATGTTTGTCATTATATCTCAGACGTGGTACAAGAAAAAACTATGCGGAAGCTGATTGTCGTCATCGCCGCTGTCACCGTGGGCGTTGGTCTCTTGGCCGCCATCGCCTACTCCACCGCCGCCGGGCAGGACGCGCTCTTTCGCCGCGCGGTCACAACAGTCTTGAGCCGAGTCCCGGAGCCGTTCGACGGCCTGCGCGTCGTCATATGCGGCAGCGCTTCGCCTTTGGGGAACGATCCGCATCGCGCCCAGACCTGTATCGCGGTTCTCACCCCGGAACACTTTTTCCTGTTCGACGTGGGCGCACGCTCACCACTCCGCATCGCCCAGGCCCGTCTGCCACTGCATAGATTACAGAGCGTGTTTCTGACCCACTTTCACTCCGACCACATTGCTGGCCTGCCCGACGTCAACCTGAACAGTTGGGTGCAGGGCCGCAAAACCAGTCTGGAAGTGTATGGTGCGACAGGCATCCACACGGTGGTGGACGGTTTCAACCGGGCCTACCAGCTCGACAGACAGTACCGGATTGCCCACCACGGCAGCGACCTCCTGCCGCCCGCTGCCGGTCCCATGCAGGCGGTGGAGTTCACACCCGGCGAGATCGCTTGGCAGGACGAGCTGTTGACGGTCACCTCGATCAGTGTCGATCACGCCCCGGTCTCTCCCGCTGTCGGCTACCGGGTTGACTACCGCGACCGCTCGGTGGTCATCAGCGGTGACACCACGGTCACGGAAACGCTGTTTACCGCAGCCACAGGAGTGGACTTGCTGTTGCACGACGCCCTGTCGCGTCCCCTGCTCGATCCGATGATCGCAGTGGCGACAGAACTGAACATGCCTGTCATGGCCAGGATCATGTCCGATGTCATCGACTACCACGCAGATACGCACAGTATAGAGGCGCGTGCGGCGGAAGCCGGCGTCGCTCAACTCGCCTACTACCATCTCGTGCCCGTCCCGGCCAACGCTCTGGCCGAGAAAATTTTTGCCAGAGGTTTGGCGCCAGACACTATTCTGGTTCGCGATCTGCATACCTTCGATCTGCCACCCCACTCGACGGAGCTGTGGGTCAGTGAGCCCTGATGGCGTATCTGGCGAGCCGAGAATGAAATCGCAAGAAGAGCCGAGAGTAGACAACCGTCGCTCGCGCAGCCAAGCCACCCAGCGTGCGCTCATGCGGGCCGCAGAAAAACTGATCGCTGAAAAAGGCATCGAGAATGTGTCCATCCGCGACATCGTCAACGCCGCAGGTCAAAAGAACGAGTCCGCGCTGCAGTACCACTTCACGAATTTTCAGGGGCTGATCCGTGCCCTGCACGCCTCGCGCGATGCGGAGATACGGGCAAAGCGAACAGCGCACCTGGAGCGTCTGCGCCAGAAAACGTCGCATCCGTCGCTGCGCGAGATCTGTAAACTGATGGTGGAGCCCGAGTTCGAGCTGGCCAGATCACACCCCGATTTTCGACGCTACGTCAGAGCATTTGGCCACGAGATCACCCTCACCGATAAATCCGCTCTGGCGATGGTCAGTAGGAAGAGCGGCCAGAGCCTCCTGCAAACCGGAGGCCTGCTGCGCGAGGCTTTCGCCCACCTCGACGAAACCGCCTTTCAGCGCCGCCTGGATGGCGCGCTCCGATTTATCTCCGCAGCCATGGTGCATCACGCCAGGCAGAAGAATGCGTTTCGTGGTGTTGAGGCCGCCCTTTTCTTCAGCAGTCTGATCGATGCCTTGGCCGGACTCTTGAGCGCGCCCGAGTCTGACGAAACCCAATCCATTGCCCGGTCCCTGAACCGGGCCTAGCCACAGAAAGGAGACCAGCCCATGCAAGTCCACAACAGCGTCTATCCGAACCAGGACCAGATCCGCGGTTTTGCCGAACCCGGACCCGAGGGGCCGATCTACATGCTCAACCTCCTGAAGTTCAAAGACAGAGCCGAGTATCCCGACGGCCGCGAGTCGAATCTGACCGGCGAGCAGGCCTACGCCATCTACGCCGCAGAGGTATCCAGGCTGCTGACCGAATTCGGCGGCGGGGTGATGTTCGGCGCGTCCGTCGAACGGCTGGTGCTGGGCGAGGTCGAGGAGCTGTGGGACAAGGTCGCCATCGCCATGTATCCCTCCCGGAGCGCGATGCTGGCCATGATGCAGTCGCCCAAGATGCAGGAAATCGCCGTGCACCGGGCCGCCGGTCTGGCCGGCCAGCTGAACATCGAAACGACCGGCGCACTCGGGGCCTGGCTGAGCGAGCCGCCGGCCACCGCTGAAGGCAGGGGCGAACGATAAGGAGAAGCGCTCGCATCAACGCGCAGGCTGGCGGGGAATGCGGCACGGGTCTTTGCCGATGACCCGGTTGCTGATAGTGCTGCGCAGTTCGAGAAAGACGGGCAAACAGGTGTCAGCAGACGCCCAGCGCGTTTCCCGATAGGCAGTAGTAGGTCGGATTAGCGGAGCGTAATCCGACACGTCCGGGATGTCGGGTTACGCCTACGGCTAACCCGACCTACACGGCTACACATCATGGCGAATTGCTCCAGAGGAGATTCATGCCCGGATACCACCGCCTTGTCGTGACGCTTGTTCTGAGCGTCCTCACCTGTGTCCCGGCTTTTGCCGTCCCGGCCGCAAGCCCCGAGTCCGTCCGAGCTGTTTTTTTTCCGTACCGGGACGGCCGGCCTCAACAACCGGGCATTGCGCCCGGCATGACCATTGACCGGGACAACTGGCAGGCTGCCGAGGCGGTGCTGCTGCCCGAAATCCTGAGCCTCATCAAAGCCGGTGATTTTCGTATCCGAGTCCAGGCGACCACCGATCTGCCGGTTCGGACGCCCTATCTCGAGGCCAGCCTGGCCCACGCCCAACAGGCGCGGCTGACCGAGGCCGGCCAGGTAGAACACTACCGGGCAGGTCGGCCGTTCCCCGTGCTGGATGCGGCCGACCCGCAGGCGGGCCTCAAGGCGCTGTGGAATTTTCGGTATCGCGACCTACCCCAGACGCTCGACATTCGGGCCTATGTGCGCGGGATCAATAGCGCCGGAACGATTGACCGGTCGAATGTCGGCCGGATGCGGATGCGCTTTGGCATGCATCGGGTCGGGGACGAGCACAACGATCCCCAGTGGCAGGAAAAAGGGATTTACATGAGAGCCACCTTTCGGCTCATCGCGCCCGCCGATCAGGAGGGGCGGATGCGGATCATGACCGTCTTCGATGATAACAGTCAGCCGCAGGAAATCCTGAGCTATAATCCGCTGAACCGGCGCATCCGCAAG
>WTHE01000192.1 GCA_011523315.1 Candidatus Binatota bacterium | reverse complement strand
GTGGCCGAGCGCGTGTTTCAGCACCTGGTGATCGACCAGCGCAGAAACCTGAAGCTCGACGATGTGATTGCGGCCCGCGACTGGGTGACCATCGAAGCCAAGCTCTCGCTGGACGGCGATCTGGTCGGGCTGGTCTTGCGCGGCCGGTCCGGCAGCTATTCGATTGACGAGTCCTTGCTGCACGCCTGTGAGCAGGGCGCCTGGGATCAGAATCCCCCGCCCGAAGCCCAGGCCGAAGACGGCCTGATTCACTTTATCTTCCGCTCCGATATCGACGCCCAGTACGACAACCTGGGCCTCAGAGCGATCGTGACTTTTCTGCAAGTCGGCCTGACCTGAGCGGCCCATGCCCAGGCCGGCGTGGCTTGCAAAAGCCGGGGTCGGCTGGTAGAGTCTGCGGTCTCAGCCGTGGGGCCGTAGCTCAGTTGGGAGAGCGCTAGAATCGCACTCTAGAGGTCGTGGGTTCAAATCCCATCGGCTCCACTCCTCACCAAGACATCGACCAAGACATCGCACTGAACTCTGCTGCGCGTCTCTCTATCGAGAGTGTCGGCTTAGACTCCGCTGAGCCGGTCTCCCTCGGGCTGATCTCTCTTGCATGGCTGATGTCCGTGCGAGCGACCGGGCGTACCTGCGACGGCAATAGCGTGGCGAGCGCTGCGGTGTGGCCGTCGAGGGCCAGGAACTCCACCTCGAAAGCTTCTCCGTTGGGATAAGACCCAGTCGGGTCTTTGACCAGTTCGCCCCGCAGACACGCCCCCGTCCGATACCTCGCCACGGGCGTGCCGCACGCGGAGGAGAACGCACCACACTGTGAGACACGCCCCACCGGTCTCGGGCGGTCTTCCCTCTTTTCCGGGAAAAATCCCAATTTTCTTGCTGAGTCCACCAATTTTAGGGGAACAAAATGTGAACGGATAGCGTAAGGGAAGAGATACAGACTCACAGAACCTTTGCAAAGCAGACTGGTCGTCATTGTGATGCGCGGTTCCGGTCTTGAGGCAAACTGGGACCGGGGTGCCCGACCAGGAGGTGAGATGAGCACGTTCGTCATCGTTATGGCTGTAGTGGCGGTGGTTGCCTCGTCGGTCGCGTGGGCGCAGCCGCTTGAGTTTGAATCACTCGACCCGCCTTCCGCAGGTGCCCCCGCCCTGCAACAGCGCAGTCCTCAGACGCGCGGCGACGCCGGCCGCAGCGTCCAGGGCCGGGTCTACACCTACCAGGACGGCGACCGGACCGTGCGGGTGGTGCTCCAGCCCGACCTGGAGGTGAGCGGCAGCGGCGCCAGCAGCACGGGAGAGCACATCGTCGCCAAGGACAGGGCCGGGCGGAGTACCGGACACCCGGTCTTCCGGTCCGAATCCTCAGGCACCCTGATGACCCTGCCCGGCGGCGTGCTGCTGGTGCTGGAGGCGGAGTGGAGCACGACGGAGACCCAGGCATTTTTCACCCGCAACTGGATCGCGCCGAACCGGGTGTCGGCCCTGGGTATCGCCGCCAACAGTTTCTTCGTCGAGACCGCGCCGGGCTTTCCGTCGCTGGACTTGGCCAACGCGCTGGCCGCCCAGGCCGGGGTGCGCCTGGCCAGCCCCAACTGGTGGAGAGAACTCACACCCCAGTGAGCCATTGACCCAAGACCATGTGCCCGAACGGAGTGAAAACCCTGTGGCGGATGGCAGTGTGGAGCGTGTGTGGGCTGCTGCTGATTGCGAGCGACGCCCCGGCCCAGACCAGCGTGCCCGGCTCCCCCACCATCGACACCGTGACGGCCGGCAGCGGCACCTCCGGTCTCACCCTGGTCGTGACCTGGACCGCGCCCTCCAACAACGGCGGCTCGGCCATCACCGCCTACGATGTGCGCTACATCGAGACCGCCGACGACGAGACGGACGACGCCAACTGGACCGAGGAAGACGACGCCTGGACGGCCGGCAGTTTGTCTTACACCCTCTCCGGGCTGACCGGCAGCACCGGGTACGACGTACAGGTCCGGGCGGTCAACGCCAACGGTGACGGTGCCTGGTCCAGCACGGCAACGGGGACCACTTCGGATCATGGCGACAGCACCTCCGCTGCGACGGCCCTGACCCTGGACACTCCGCAGGGCGGCGTGATCGAGCCTGGGACTGACACCGATTACTTCACCTTTACGCTGACGCAAGAGACCGGTCTCCTCATCTGGACGGAAGGTGATCTCGACACCGTCGGCGAACTCCAGGACAGCAGCAGCGAGGTGCTGGCCAGTAACGACGACAACCCGTTCTCCGAGGACGACCCGCTGTTCAGCGCCCCGTCGAACTTCTTCCTGTGGAAAACCCTCGCCGCAGGCACCTACTCCATCAAGGTGACCAGTTATGACGGGGCGACCGGGTCCTACATCCTGCATACCAGGGCGATAGTCGATAGCAGCGGCACGGCCGACGCGCACGCAATCACCTTCGACAGTGACGGAATCGCCGTAGAGCGGGGGCTCCTCGCTCCTGGCGGTCCCAGCGGCGAGAGCGATTATTTCACGCTCACGCTCTCGGCCACGACCGACATCATCATGCATACCACCGGCATTATTGAATATCCGCTCTTGATACTCCGTCAAAGCGACGGAACGGAGATCGATCGCAACATTAGAAGCCTACTGTGGGAGCGGGGGCCTCCGTACCGAGCTCTGGTCCGCCGCTCACTCGACGCCGGGACCTATTACATTGAGATCCGCAGCCATTATGGGCGCCTGGATGATAGCGAGCCCTACAACCTGCACGTCAACACCGTGACGGATCTGGGCGACACCACCGCGACCGCCACTCCCCTGCGCTTGGGTGAAGCGCGAGGAGGGAACATCGCCTCCACAACGGATGTGGATTACTTCCGCTTCGAGGTCACCGAAACCACGGATATCTCCGTGACGGCCGGGGGACAGAGCACCAGCAGAGAGTTGCTTGATACAAACGGCAACGCGGTCTCTACCAACGGCCTGACCGCAGGCACCTACTACCTCAAGGTCACGGCCTCCGGCACCGGAGGGTACACCATTCTCGCGCTGGCCGATCCGAGCTACTACAGATTTACGGCGTTCTGTGAGGGCATCGTCACCCCGGCCTCGATCACCGACCCGCTGTACGGCTGTCAGTGGCATCTGAACAACGCGGGCCAACATAAAGGAGGAGGGGTAGGTGAGGACATTAATGTCGAAGCGGTCTGGGCCGCCGGCATCCTGGGGGACGACATCAATGTGGCCGTGCTCGACGACGGCATGGATTCCGACCACGAGGACTTGAGCGACAACGTTGATAAGACGCGGAACCACAATTACCTCGCCAAAGGGGGCGAAGACACGACCAACATCTATAATCCCAACAGTCGCCACGGCACGGCGGTCGCCGGGATCATCGCCGCGCAGGATAACGGCTTGGGCGTGCGGGGCGTCGCGCCCGGGGCGACGATCTACGGCTACAACATGGTCCGGGGTGGTGGCGATGTAGCGATAACAAACGCCCTGCAGCGCGACTTGTTGGAGACGCATGTCTCCAACAACAGTTGGGGCATCACCCGCAGCAGCATATTTGGAGTGGCAGACCTCCCCGCAAGCTGGGAGATGGCGATAGAGACAGGACTGACGCGGGGTGCTGGGGGCACGGGCATCTTCTATGTCTTTAGCGCGGGGAATGACGGCCCACATCACTATGCCAACTTAGGGGGGATCACCAATCACTACGGCGTGACCACGGTTTGTTCGGTGCTCGACCAAGGCGAGCACGCCCCGTATTCGGAACAGGGCGCCAACCTGTGGGTCTGCGCACCGTCGGATCCGACGGCTGGCATCCTCTTCCCCACCCCCTACGACCGCCCCGGCATCACCACCACCGACAACGACGACCTCTATACCAACAGCTTTGGCGGCACCAGCGCAGCCGCCCCCATCGTCTCCGGCGTGGCCGCGCTGGTGCGTAGCGCCAACACCGACCTGACGTGGCGGGACGTGAAGCTCATCCTGGCGGCGTCGGCCCGCAAAAATGACGTGGACGACACCGGCTGGGAGGACGGGGCGCGCAAGTATGGCGCTGACACGGCCCGCTACCACTTCAATCACAAGTACGGCTTTGGGGTGGTGGATGCCACGGTCGCCGTGGATTTAGCCACAAATTGGACCCCGCTGCCGACGTTCGTGGAGCAGGAGGTCGCCTCGGCCACCACTCTCAACCTGAGCATCCTCGACTGCGACGTCGCCGACGGTTGCCCCAACAGCACCGACAGCGACTCGGTCAGCAGCAGCCTCACGATGGGCGCTGAGGTCGAGTTCATCGAGTTCGTCGAAATTAATGTCAACCTCAACCACCCGAGCTTCCGAGACTTGCAGATAGAGTTGGTCTCTCCGTCGGAGAAGGTGTCCGTCTTGTCCGTTCCTACAGAACGGAAAATATCTGGTGATCCACTCCTGGGAAGCGTGCGGCTCGGCTCGGCCAGGCACCTGGGCGAGAACCCCGCCGGAACGTGGACGCTGCGCCTCCGCGACGCCTGGAATAAGGACACCGGCACGCTGAAGTCGTGGAGCCTGACCGTCTACGGGCATCGGACCAACCCTGGGGCTCCGACCCTCGCTTCGCTGACCCCGGGAGCCGGCTCACTCGCCGTTGCCTGGACGGCGCCGACCACCCCCGGCGGCTCCGCGGTCACCGCCTACGAGGCGCGCTACACCACGGGGGTCTGGGAGGTCGCTGCCGACCGGACCGCGGTGGACGGCTGGACCTGGACCGAGGTGGATACCGGCTGGACTGCCGGTGCTGCGCTGGCATACACCATCAGCGGCTTGGATACCGTTCCGTACGAGGTCCAGGTGCGGGCGGTCGACGCCCAGGGCGATGGTGCCTGGTCATTCACACGCACTGCGAGGCCCCTCAGCGATGCGCCCTCCTTTGCGGACGGCGCCACCACCACCCGCAGCGTCGCTGAGGCTGCGCCAGCAGGGACGCCTGTGGGTGCCCCGGTCGCCGCCACCGATCCCAATGACGACACGCTGACCTATACGCTCTCGGGCACGGATGCCGGTGCGTTTGCCATCGACAGCAGGAGCGGACAACTGTCGGTGGCCTCAGGGGCGACATTGGACCACGAGACCAGGACCAGCTACGCCGTCACCGTCACGGCCATTGATCCCGCCACGCGGCATGATCTCTCCCGAGACTTCGCCTCCATCGCCGTGACCGTGACCGTCACCGATGCGCCAGGCAGGGTGACCGTCTCCTCGACGCGCCCGCTCGTGGGGCAGGCCCTCACCGCTACCGTGACCGATCCCGACGCTCCCGTCTCGGGTCTCACATGGCGGTGGGAGCGGTCGGAGGATGGCACGACCTGGGAGGTGCTTGCTGAGGCCACGACCGCGACCTACACGCCGAGTGCGGACGATCTTGGCTACTCTCTGCGGGCAACCGCGTCCTATACCGACGCCGACGGAACGGCCAAGGAAGTAACGAGTGAGCAGACCGAGCAGGTCGGTCGGCCGTCCACGGGCGGTGGTCCCGGCGGCGGCGGCGACAGAGGTAGCGGCGGCGATGGTGGCGGCAGCCGCCCCCGCGACGACCACGGCAATTCCGCCCGACAGGCGACGCAGATTCAGCCGGGCGGGCGCACTGCCGGAGAACTCAACACCACGCGCGATGTGGATTATTTCACCTTCACCGCGCCCCACGCCGGGGTAGTGGTGGTCGAGACCAGCGGCTCGACCGATACCCGGGGCGCGGTGTGGCAGGACGGCGTCGAGGTGGCGAGTGTCGCCAGCGGCGGGGCAGGCCGGAACTTTCGGCTCAGCGTACGCGTCGAGGCCGGGCCGGTGGTGATTGCCGTGTGGGGCAACGGGCGGCAGACCGGCCGCTATACCCTCCAGACCGCCCTGGTAGCGGGCTATCTGGAGAATCCTGCGCCGGCGTCGTTTCAGAGCGGGATCGGCATCATTTCGGGCTGGGTATGTGAGGGAGAAGCGGTCACGGTTGAGATTGAGAAAGCGGACGGGACCGTCGTGGAACTGGCAGCCGCGTATGGCACGGCGCGGGCGGACACGGCCCCGGTCTGCGGAGATATCGACACCGGCTTTGGGCTGCTGGTCAACTGGAATCTGCTGGGCGACGGTGCGCATGAGGTGGTGGTCCGGGTCGATGGTGTGGCGGTCGGCCGCTCTACCGTGGATGGCATCGAGCTGGGCCGCGCCCCAGTGACGGTGACAACGCTGGGGGCGGAGTTTGTCGAGGGGCTCCAGGGCAGCTTTCTCGTCGCCGACTTTCCCCGCGCGGGCGAGCAGGTGCGGGTGGTGTGGCAAGAGTCCCAGCAGAACTTCGTCCTGGCCCCGGCGGAGGGGAGGGCGGTGCTCACGCCCGCGCCTGCGCCCAGCTCCGGGGGGAGCGAGGGGGTGTTGGAGAACCCCCGCCCGGCCTCCTATCAGAGCGGCATCGGCGTGATCTCGGGTTGGGTGTGCGCGGCCGAGGCAGTCGTCATCGAGATCAACGGCCAGCCCATCGCCGCCGCCGCCGGCACGGAGCGGGGCGATACGCTGGACGTGTGTGGCGACGTGGACACCGGCTTCGGGCTGCTGGTCAACTGGGCCGAGTTCGGGGCGGGTGCGCACGAGGTGGTCGCCCTGGTTGACGGGGTCGAGCTGAGTCGGGCGACGGTCACGGTGACGATGGTGGACGAGGCGGAGCCGTTCGTGCGGGGGCTGACGAAGCGGGTCGAGCTGCCGGGCTTTCCGACGCCAGAGGAGACGGTGACGCTGGAGTGGCAGGAGAGTCAGCAGAACTTCGTCATCACCGGGGTGGACTGAGGGTGTGCCCGGTCTTCCCTCTTTGCCGAGAAAAATTTCTCATTTTTTGGTGAATCCCCCCCAAATTGGGGGAACAAAATGTGAACGGATAGCGTAAGGGAAGAGATACAGACTCACAGAACCTTTGCAAAGCGGAGCGGAACCTATGCCATCGACCGGACTCACCAAAGCCGAACAATCACGCACAACGCGCCGGGCGCTGCTGGACACGGCGCGGACTCTCTTTACCGCCCAGGGGTATGTAGCGACCTCAACCGAGGAGATCGTGCACCGGGCCGGAGTGACGCGCGGGGCGCTGTATTATCACTTCGACGATAAGGCGACCTTGTTTGAGGCGGTCTTTGATGAGGTGCGAGGCGAGCATATTCAAGCGCTGCGGGCCATCATGGCGACGGCGGAGGGCGATGCCTGGCAGCGGCTGATGACGTGGGTCGGGCTGACCCTGGAGCGGGTCATGGAGCCGAGTGTGCGGCGCATCGTGTATCTCGACGGGCCGGCCGTGCTGGATTGGTCCAGCGAGCAACGCCGGGCGCCGGCGATTGCTTTGTTACGGGACATCTTTGGGCCGTTGATGGCCGCGGGGCTCATTGAGCGGTTGCCGCTTGACGCGCTGGCGCGCCAGCTGTGGGCGCTGTTCTTTAACGCCGCGGTGGACATCGCCCAGGCCGAGGAGGGCGGCCTGGCCCTGCACGAGCGGCAGGTCCTGCGGCGCATCCTGAACGGGTTACGACCGCCGGGCGCCTAGAACACTTTACGATTCCGAGAAAATTCCTCCATTTTTCTTGCTGAGTCAACCAATTTTGGGGGAACAAAATGTGCGCGGATGGGGTATAGGGTTGCGCTGGCATGCCCCACGGTGGGCTGTCGCCCCTGATGCGAAAGGACACCCCAATGAGTGATGCTCCCCTCTCCTACACGCAACGCTCCCGCCGCACCCACCGTCTGCTCCTGGATGCCGGCCGGGAACTCTTTGCCGAAAAGGGCTATGCCCACGTCACCACACACGAGATTCTCCAGCGGACGGGCCTGACGCACGCCGCGCTCTCCTACCACTTTCGGAACAAGGCGGATTTCTTTGCCGCCGTTTTTGTCGACGTGCGCGCCGACCGCGTGGCCCATCTTGAGCGCGTGATTGAGGCGGCCGACGGCGACCTGTGGCAGCGCCTTGTGGTGACGGGCTGTCGGGCGTTTGTGGCAACGCTGTCCGATCCGACGGTCCGGCGCATCGTGTATGTGGACGGCCCGGCCGTCCTGGCGCGGCCCGCGCGCCGGGAGCAGGACCCTGGGCTGGACCTCCTGCGACGGCTGTGTGCGCGGCTGATGGAGGCCGGCTTGCTGAAACCGCAGCCCCTCGAGCCCCTCGTCGCGCTGTTTTGGGCGGTCTTCTCTACGGCGGGGACGTACATCGCAGCGGCGGAGAACCGGGCGCAGGCCCAGGCCGAGATGACGACTGTGCTGATCCGGGTCTTCGAGGGGCTGCGCCCGGAGGAGCAGTGAGCCTCAGGGACGCCTCAAGCGGGCAGCGGCGTGACCGTCTGCCCCCGACGGATGCCGTCTGTGCCCACCTCCGACTCCGCGCAGGCGGCATGGCGTCCCGGCCGGGTTACTCACAACCATCGCCCGGCCGGGGCGCCGCTGTTCAGTGTCATGGACGGCAGGTGTTCCGCCCGTTCACCGAAACTCGGCAACCGACAGCACCAGCCGCACCAGGTCCGCCTGCCGGGAGATGTCCAGCTTGTGGTAGATCCGCTTCAGGTGCCAATAGACGGTATCCTCCTTGCGCCCCGTCATCCCGGCCATGTCGCGCACCGACCGGCCCTCGGCCAGCCCGACCGCAATGTGACTCTCCGCCCGTGCTGGTCCAGGGAGATGACGCCCAGCCGCGGGTTGCCGAGCAGGGCGGTCCCGGTCGCCCCCAGCGCCCCGGCTCTGGCCAGGGCTTGCCGGACACGAACAAATTGGCGCAGATGGGGCGCCAGGCCTCTGAGCAGCGCCACTTGGGGGGACTGCCAGCCGTCCGGGGTGGCCGGGTTATGCATGATCCAGACGACGTGCGTGCCATCCGGCTCGACCAGGCGCGAGTTGAGGCTATCCTGGAGGCTGTACCGGGGCAGGATCTCGTTGTAGATCGGCGAAGTCTTTAACTCTTCGTCGGTGTACAAGTCTGTGACATGCACGAGCTGGCTGTCCGGCAAGCGCGCGTAGCGCGGGACGCGCTCGTCCAGGGAAAAGTAGCGTTCGAAGTACTCGTCCAGTATGTCTGCGCGGCGTTGCCCCCGGTGGTAGAATTCCACGAAGCTACAGAGGCTCTGGTCGTCCTGCGGGCCCCCGCCGACCGACAGGACATGGCCCTGTAGGCCGCAGGCTTCATCAATCAGGACCGAGGCGACCGGCCACCGGCCATCGTCGAGCATGGCGTCGTACAAGGCCACGAGGATTCGGTCGAATGCATCTTGGTCACTCATCGTACAGTCTTCTCCTTCCATCGCATTGACACGCTGCCCGCGCGGCCGCGCCCGCCGGACCACGGAGGTCGCTCCCCGGGACGGCGCGGGGGGCAGACTCAATAATGCTAGCACACTCCCATATTCTCTCTGTTTTTGTTCCCCCAAAATTGGTGGATAAATCATAAAATTTGTAGGATTTCCCACAAATTTTGGTGGATCGAGTCAGACGGCTAGAAAAATGGCCGGTCTTCCTGTCCCTCCCGCTCTGAGGGTGGCCGCTGTGTCAGGC
>WTHE01000603.1 GCA_011523315.1 Candidatus Binatota bacterium | reverse complement strand
AATGGACTGATGGTTTCTCCCCTCTGAAATCGTCAACGAAAGCGGACCGTTTCGACTGGAGGCATGCTCGCATGGCTATTCCGGTAAGCCCCTCAACTGCTCCCAACACGGATGATTCTCCGTCTGAGGCTCACCCACTTCCGCTGGAGAATGGCGACCGGCTCACCCGGCAAGAGTTTGAACGGCGGTATGCCGCTCGGACGGATATCAAAAAGGCGGAATTAGTTGAGGGAGTCGTCTATATGCCGTCACCCGTACACTTTGCCGGTCACGGAGAACCTCACGTCGCAATGCTGACCTGGCTGGGGACCTACTGTGCCTTCACCCCAGGGGTTCGGGCCGCCGATAACGCTACGATTCGTCTCGATTTGGACAATGAGCCTCAACCCGACGCGCTGTTGCGCATTGAACCGCAAGTCGGCGGTCGCTCTCGCGTAACTGAGGACGACTACGTTGAGGGAGCACCAGAGCTGATTATTGAAATTGCCGCCAGTAGTGCGACCTACGACCTGCATGACAAGCTGCGTGTCTACCGACGCAACGGCGTGCAAGAATATCTGGTGTGGCGGGTGTACGAGAGACAGGTCGACTGGTTTGTCTTGATGGACGATGAATACAGACCGCTGATGCCAGATACATCCCGCCTGCTCCACAGTCGGCTCTTCCCCGGCCTGCGTCTCGCTGTTGATGCACTGCTGGATGGGGATATCGCTCGGGTATTGGCTGAGCTGCAACACGGCGTTGGTACTCCCGAGCACGCCAAGTTTGTCGAGCGTTTACAAGCAACTTCGTAGGAAGAAAATCACACACAAGGCACTTCTGGCGGGAGTTGACAAAAACACCCGGCTGCCGCTTATTACAAGCCTATGAAAAAACGCGTTGCTGTGGTCGGAGCCACGGGTATTGCCGGACAACAATTTCTGGTTGCCCTCGAGAATCATCCCTGGTTTGAGGTCGGTCTGTTGGCCGCCTCACAGCGGTCGGCGGGGAAAACCTATGCCGAGGCGATTCGGGATCCCAAGACCGGCGCTCGGCAGTGGTGGTGCCAGGAAGAGCCGCCCCAAAAGATGCTGTCGCTGGTGGTCCACGAGGCCTCGTCGATCAATTTGAGCGACATTGATCTGGTCTTCTCGGCTGTCGAGTCCGGCCCGGCCCGGGAACTCGAACCGCTGTACGCCGCCACTACGCCGGTCGTCAGTGCCGCTTCGGCCTTCCGCTATGAGGCGGACGTGCCGCTCCTGATCCCGGGCCTCAATCTCGACCATATTCACCTCATTGATACCCAGCGGAAAAACCGCGGCTGGCAGGGTTATATTGCGACCCAACCCAACTGCACCACGATCGGCCTGGCGATTACGCTCAAACCCCTGTTCGACACCTTTGGCCTGCAAACAGTCATCATGACCTCAATGCAGGGCCTGTCCGGGGCTGGGCGCTCACCCGGCGTCATCGGGCTCGATGTAGTGGATAACATCATCCCCTTCATCTCGGGTGAAGAGGAAAAGGTGGAAAAAGAAGCCCAGAAGATTCTGGGCCGCCTGTCGGACGGCGCTATCACACCGGCGGATTTTTCGGTCAGCGCCACCTGCACCCGGGTGGCCGTGCTGGAGGGCCATACTGAATCGGTCCTGGCCGTGATGGACAAGCCGTGCTCGGTTGACGACGCGCGGGCGGCCATGATCGCCTTTGGTCAGGAGTTCAGCCGTCTCGGCCTGCCTTCGGCGCCCAAGCACATGATTATCGTTCACGACGATCCGTTCCGGCCTCAGCCCCGCCTGGACCGCGACGCCGAAGACGGCATGGCAACCTCAGCCGGCCGGTTTCGGGCTGACAGCGCCCTGGACAACGGCGTCAAATACCTGCTGGTCAGCCATAATACCAAAATGGGGGCGGCCAAGGGGGCGGTGTTGATGGCCGAGTATCTCTACCAGCAGGGCTATGTCTGAGCAGAACTTTTGCGTTTTGACCTTTGCCTTTTGACTTGTCTTACCCTCCCCCATGC
>WTHE01000388.1 GCA_011523315.1 Candidatus Binatota bacterium | reverse complement strand
GAGTGGAAACGGCCCAACATGGGCTCCATCAGCCGTGGGCTGCTGGCCGAGGCAATCGGCACGATCACCGCAGGACTCCTGGGCGGGGTCGGCCAGTCGACGTCTTCGACCAACATCGCGGTCTCTCTTGCCAGCGGGGCGACAAGCCGCCGCATCGCCTTTGCGGCCGGCAGCCTGCTGATTGGCTGCGCGTTCTTGCCGAAAGTGGCGACCGTGTTCGCACTGATGCCCACCCCGGTGATGGGAGCGCTGCTGATCTTCACGGCCAGCTTCATGATTATTGCCGGCATCCAGCTCATCGCGTCTCGGATGCTGGATAGCCGGAAGACTTTTGTGGTGGGCATTTCGCTCCTGTTCGGCCTGAGTGTGAACGTCCTGCCGCAGGTCTATGCGCAAGTCCCAGCCCAGCTGGCCCCTCTGTTCAGTTCTCCCCTGTCTGTCACCCTGGTGGTGGCTATCGGGCTCAATCTCCTTTTTCGGATCGGCATTGCTGTCCGTCGCTCCTCTACGTTTGTGCCTGGCCTGGACTCTCCTGACACAGTGATCGCCTTCATGGAAAGCTGCGGGGCAGCCTGGGGAGCCCGTCAGGATGTCATCTATCGCGGGGGAACGATACTGAACGAATTTTTCGAGGCCGTGGCCAATGCCGGCCTGGCACAGGGAACCGTAACGCTAGAGGTCCGTTTCGACGAGTTCAATCTGGACATGGACCTCTGGTATGAGGGAACGCTGCTGGAGTTTTCGGCCGCGCGTCCCCCCACACCCGACGAGTTGCTGTCCGACGACAGCGCGGTGGCTCGCCTGTCGGCCTTTCTCATCAGTCGCTCTGCCGACGGGGTCACGAGCGCGTTGCACGAGGGACGGTGCCACGTGCGTTTCCACCTGGAACACTGAGGCGGATGTGGGCGCGCTTCCAATGTCTCTTCATCCGTCCTCCCCCAGAGCCAGGCTGGTGCTGCGGTCGGTCATCCTGATGGTGTATGGCCTTGGCTGGGCGTCTGCCGGCCCGGCCCAGTCCCCAGCCAAAACCTGGAAACCCCTCGACGAGCTGTCGGCCCAAGCCCTGCAAAGGCTGGACCTGCGCGCCACCACCCCGCGCGATGCCCAGATTCCCTACCTGCCCGCCGAAGCGTATCCGTTCTCGCCCCCCTACACCGCCGAAGAACTGGCCTATCTGGCCTTTGATCTTGACGCACCTCGACCACGCTTCTCGCACATCTGGCTCAGCGTCGTGCAGAGCATGACGGCCGATGGCCACATCCTGGGGACGCTCAAGAACAATACCGCCATCCTCTACCATCCCGCGGACGGAGGAGCGCTGATGCGGCTGCCGGCTGGCCAGGAGTATATGCGGGGATTGCTCCAGTTCACCAATCCTCCGGCGGCAGACGGACGCCAGAGCCTGTGGATGGAGTATCGGACGGATCGAACATTCACCAAGAAGCAAGACCGCTATAGCTACACCCCGGCCCAGCGCCGTATTCGTCGCCAGCCGCAGCCGCGACGGGAGACCCGTTTCCTGAATGACGCCCAAACGTTTGACGATCTCCAGGGGCGGGACCCGTGGGAATTTTCCTGGCGGCTGATCGGGACGGATGTGTTGTACGACACCGTCCGTTTTCCCAATACACGGCCGACGATTACGCTCACCCGGCCGGACGGCTCATCGTATGACCAAGACACCACCCAGATAAAAATGATGGGGGAAGGCTACCCGGCCTATCGGCCGGACGGCGGGGTGGAGACGTATGTGGTGGAGGCGCTGCCCCGCTCCGAGTGGCTGCCCGATTATTATTGCAGCAAGCTGCTGTACTGGATCGATACGGAGGTCTTCTGCCCGTTGCGGGTTGAGCAGTATGATCGAGAAGGGCATCTCCTGCTGGTCTCGGAACGTCTGCAGCGCCTGGAATACCCGGAGGATGGACGACTCGGCTATACCCCGCTCATTTTTCTGTTCTGGCGGACCGACCTCGATCTGCTGACGGCCGGGGTCCACGACTACC
>WTHE01000190.1 GCA_011523315.1 Candidatus Binatota bacterium | reverse complement strand
GTAGACCCGACCCTTACCGAGCACGAAAGACGCGCCGCTCTGGCCCCCAACCGCATCGTCTTCCATCCGGCTACTCCCGTGCAGCTGTGCAAGGTGGACGATGGCCTGCAGGTCTACTTCATCGGCGCCGACGGCAGCACATACTTCGGCCCTTGGGTCCCGCCCTTCGCCGAGCTGGCCGCAACCTATCCCGAAGGCGAATCGGCTTCGATCTTCAGCGGCCGCAATCCCCTCACCGGCAAGCCGGTCAATATCGACTATCTGCCGGCTAAGCAGAAGTTACGCGTTAGCACCTTCTACGCCGACAGGCCGCCGTATGACATCAACAAGCCCTACGTCTACACCGTAGATCACATCCATACCGTCATCCACGAGCAGTGGTAGGCCGCGACCGCCCGCGCGCCGTCGCCCGCGGGCGCGGCGCTGACGGACGGTTGGCTCTGCCGCCGGGCGTGATCGCAGAGGATGCGTCCGCGTCTGCGCGGCCTTCGGTCACGGTCGCGCTGGAAGGGGCCGCTCTGCCCGCCGCGCCGGGCCCTTCTGTCAAGGCGGGTCCGCCAGCCGCACCTGTGCCAGGACCAGCTCAGGCTCCCACACACCGACCTCGACCGTCGGTACCAGCGTTTCGGCGTTGTACACGATCAGCCTCAACCCGTACGCGCCTGCCGGCAGACTCGACGGGATCGGAAAACGCACCAGCGTGTCGGCCGCCTCTCCCGCCGGCCAGCTGCTGGTGTGCTGATAGTTCAGGCGTGCAAGAATAAGCCTCTGGTCCCTCTGGTAGACGCTTGCGCCCTCAGGGCTGTGCAGCCGCAGCGAGACCGCGTAATCGACGTCCAGGTCGGGGTGAGTCAGCCACTGCAAAGCCACCCACAGAGAACGGTTCCCCTCCAGCGTGAATACCTCCTGCGATGGAAGCTGCTTTCTCCCCTGGCCCAAGGCAACGCCCAGGAGCTCGATTCCGCCATCGAACTGGACGTTTCTGGCTTCCAGGGAGTCATAGATCGTCCAAGGGCCGTTCAAGGAAACATCCGTGTAACTGTGGACAGTGAAGTTGCGGTGCGCACTGCTCCCCTGGTAATGGCCGTACTTGCCAAGAATCCCGAAAACGTGGTCGTTTCGGGCAAGCCATCCCAGCGATCCCTCCCAGTCCAACACCTTGACAGTATTTACCCCTTCCATCTCCTTCAGCTTTGATTCGATGACAAGCGGCAGGTCAAGCGCCCCGGAGTCGACAAAAAGGGCCGGCGTTGCGCCCTGGTAAAGGTATCTGAAGCCAAAGTTCTCGTCGGGATTGTAAGGAAGGAGAAAGACCGAGCCCGTTTCAGCTGGCATGGCGCCCAGCGTGCGCGCCACACCTACCCACTCCCCGTGGAATGCCTTGAAGTACCTCGAGCCTACCGCCAGTTCCCCGAAGTAGATGCGATACGTGTTCGCGCCCTGGACCGCAACAACCGCGCAGATCGCGACGCCCAGCGCGATCGCCGCGCTTCTGGCCTGTTTCCCGTAAAACAAAGCCGCGCGTCCCGGCAGAGCCCGCGCCTGTGCGCTGAAGAGCCGGTACGCCTCCCACAGACCGACACCGATCAGCAGGTAGACAGCCGGCACAATGCCGATCATACGCAGAAAACTGGCCGAATCGACGGCCTCTATCGCCAGCACCGCCGGAATAAACAGGACCACGAGCCACAGAAGCAGCAGACGGTGGGCGGGCCTGCGCCGCCGCCAGCCCGCTATCCCCGCGCCGAGCAGGAACAAGGCCATCTCCCATGCCGTCAGCATCGGCCTGCCCGAAGCATTGTGGCGCTCGCTCCAGTCTCCGATCGACCCAAAGGCCAGCAGGTGTCTCCAGATGTTCCCAAAAAGGGCGCCGAGTGGGTCTCCTTGACTTCGATCGGGGCTGAAGATCAATACCTGGTCGCTGCGCATGAAAAACTGTTCGGGATGCAGGACAAAGTAGAGTAGGATCGGTGCAGCCACCAGCCCGGCAGCGCCAAGGAATAG
>WTHE01000221.1 GCA_011523315.1 Candidatus Binatota bacterium | reverse complement strand
GAATGTCACCCTCCTGGAACAGACTGCGGTGACCTCGCTTAACAGCGTCACCAACGGGCACCAACGGGTCACCGGCGTCACACTCCGCTCGGCCGAGGGGAGCGGTCCGACACAGCTGGACGCCGACCTCGTCGTTGACGCCAGCGGCCGCGCCTCTCAGGCACCGGCGTGGCTCAAGGCCCTGGGTCTGGAGCCGCCCCAAGAGACGGTCGTCAACGCCTTTGCCGGCTATAGCTCGCGCTGGTTTCAAGCGCCCAGCCCCGAGCGCTGGCCTCAGGACTGGTGGTGGAAGGGTATCTGGATCGATCTGAAGGAACCCGAGGTGCTGACGGCCGGGGTGTTGTTTCCGGTCGAGCATGGACGCTGGATCATCACCCTGGGCGGGGTGGCCAAGGCGTATCCGCCGACCGATGAAGACGGCTTTATGGAAGCCCTGGGGAGCCGCCTGCGTTCCCCCATCCTGGCCGAAGCCGCACGCCTGGCCGAGCCGCTTTCGCCGGTGTACGGCCATCGCACAATGGCCAACCGTTTTCGCCACTACGAAAAGTGGCAAGAACGCCTGGACGGATTCATCGCCCTGGGTGACGCGGTGTGCGCCTTCAACCCCGTGTATGGCCAGGGCATGACAACCGGGACCTTATCCGCGGTCGTCCTGGCCGAGTGTCTCAAGCGCTACGGTCCTGACGAGCCTGATTTGCCACAGCACTTTTTTCGTGCCCAGGCAAAAGTCCAGGCCAATCCGTGGCGGCTGGCGACCGGGGCGGATTTTCGCTACCCGGCAACCGAAGGCAGCCAGTCTGCCGGCTCGCGCGTACTCGACCCGTATATGAAGGCGCTGTTTGCAGCGGCGATTGACGATCATGTTGTGCGCCGTCGGCTCAGCCAGGTCATCAATATGCTCAAGCCCCCGGCGGCATTTTTTGCGCCGCCTATCATGGGCCGGGTGGCGCTGAACGCCCTCCGGCGGCGCGTGGGGAAGCACGCCAGGACACCGATTCCAGACCGGCCGCCGACACATGCGGCTGAACCGTCGTCCCACCTCAGCCCGTAGGCACGTCCCCTCCCCTCTGGACCGCACCTGTTTGTCCGGCTATGATCTGTGGCCGTCAGCGGATGCAGCCTGCATCCGTCTTTTTCTGTCCGTCTTGCGAGGATGGCGGAACTGGCAGACGCGCTAGGTTGAGGGCCTAGTGGGGTAACACCCATGGGGGTTCAAGTCCCCCTCCTCGCACTCTTCCGCCCCTTTTTCTCCCGCCCGTCTTGGTGTGGTGTATAAGGCCAAAGAAAACCTCAGCTCTGCGAAGCCGCTTTACCCAGCACTTCAGATGCCCACTGGTTAATACTTTTTCCCTGCACTCCCGCTGCCGTAGCGACTGCGGAATGGACCTCGGGTGAGACACGCAGCATGAGTCTGCCGGAATACGGCTTTTGTGGGCGCCGCCCCTGTTCCTCGCTGATGGCGATATAGGCGTCAACGGATTCATGAAAAGCGCTCTCAAGTTCGTCGACTGTCGTCCCATGAAAACCGACGATGTCTTTGATGCCGGCCAAATGACCGACAAAGATACGGTCGTCCTCGTCGAATTCAATGCGAGCGGTATACCCCCGATATTGCATTTTGTTCATGGCCTGATTCCTGCCTGTTCCAGAAATTTGCGGGCATCCCTGACGCGGTAGCGCAATGCTGCCTTATCCGGGTGTGGACGGTGGAACTGCGCCACGGCACTGTTCAGAGTAAAACTGACCGCAGCGCCTGTCCGTTCCGTCCGAGTTGCGCCCAAGGCCAGAAACAGCGCCTCAATCTTACGCCACTCAATGTTACCGTTCACCGGGTCGGCGAAGACCGCTCGAAGCGTTTTTTCGTGCCTGCGGTTCATCAGACTCTAAAGAATCATTTATTGCATTGCAATCAGAAAATGACAGCATATCTCTTTTCATCCCTGTTTGCCACGCGCTAGGTTGAGGGCCTAGTGGGGTAACACCCATGGGGGTTCAAGTCCCCCT
>WTHE01000756.1 GCA_011523315.1 Candidatus Binatota bacterium | reverse complement strand
AGAACATGCAGGACGTTTACGGGCTGATGGAGCGGGCGGCCGAAAGCGACATTACGGTGCTGTTGCAAGGCGAAAGCGGCACCGGCAAGGAACTCGTCTCCCGGTTGGATCCACTTCAACAGCCAGAGGAAGAAGGGCCCCTTTGTCGCCGTCAACTGCGCCGCCATTCCCGAAACGCTGATCGAAAGCGAGCTTTTCGGGCACGAGCGCGGCGCCTTTACGGGCGCGGCAACGCGGCGCATCGGGCAGTTCGAGCGCGCCCAAGGCGGCACCGTGCTGCTTGACGAAATCGGCGACATGCCCATGGCCATGCAGGCCAAGCTGCTGCGCGTCCTGCAGGAGTGGGAAATCCAGCGGGTGGGCGGAGCGGCCACGATTCCCATCGACATCCGCGTGATTGCGGCAACCAACAGGGATCTGGAAGGCGCCGTCAAAGCCGGCGAATTCCGCGCCGACCTCTTCTATCGTCTGGCTGCCTTCCCTCTCGTTCTCCCTCCTCTCAGAGAACACCGCGAGGATATTCCCCTGCTGGTCGCCCACTTTCTGAAGGAGCTTGCCGACAGCGCCAACGAATCCGTACGCGGTATTTCCCCCGCGGCGCTGCAGCGATTGCTGCTATACGACTGGCCGGGCAACGTGCGGGAGCTCAGAAATGCCATTGAACGCGCCCTGCTGCTGGAAACCACGGACAGGCTGCAAGTGGGCAACCTCCCTCCCCAACTGGCCAATCTGGTTCCAACCCCAATGGACCCCGGCGCCTCCGTCCAACCCGTCCTTTCGATGCAGGAAGCCGAGCAGCAGGCGCTCGTTCACGCCCTCGAAGCCTCCAACCGCAATATGACCAAGGCCGCTCAGGTGTTGAACGTCAACCGTACGACCCTCTACCGGAAGTTGAAAAAGTACGGCTTGGCGGGGAAGTGAAAAGCCGGACGGTCGACCCGCCCTCGGTTCCGAATTGACGCTTGCACAACGCAGCACGCAGCCAGGACTTCCGGCGCCGATCCGGGGCCCCTGTTGCAGGACACGACAGTGTTGCAAGTCAGTACGCACGCCGCCGATTTACGCTCTCATTAAACGAAAAACGATATTTGTCAGATCGTTAGACCCTCTCTTCCGTGTTCATCAGCATTCTCCCCCTGTTGCGTTCTGCGTCGCCGTGCCATCGTGCCGTTTTTCCCGCCTGTTCTCTAACACTTTTTGGATCAAGGGCTTATGTCTTCACGATGAGGTTGGCACGGTTTGTGCGCTGATAGCCTGTCCGCCAAAGGCAGTCTCAACGCAACCCAGATTTAGGTGGAAAATGAACAGAAACGAGGCATCAAAGGCTGTTGTTGACGGTGCGGCGGGTTCGACGACGGCGTTCCCAGACGTCGGTCTCGTCAAACGCCGCGTAGCCGGCGATAGCCTGAGCACAGATCATTCAATCGACCCGCCTGTTTGGCGCGGGCGATCTCGCGGCAGGTTCAATCCCTCCAACCTGCCAACGGCGCCCGCCCATGGAGACCGCCGGGACCGGCCGGTCAGACGCCTGCGCACGCTCTCTCTCCCGGCGTTAGGCGTCGCGGCCGGTTTTCTGGCGGTCTTCCTCGCCCTGCCGGCCCCGCGGGCGCATGCCCAAGCGCCGGCGCTGGTGGAAGTCTGGTCCGCAACGATGACGGCAGGGACGATAGCGTCATCCCGCACGGACCCCGACGTCACGTTCACAACGCATGGATACGACCCCGACAGGGGGGCGCGTGCCCTGGGGCGCATCAGCGCCGACCGCTTCGAGCTGAACGGCATGGACTACGTCGTGTCGCATCTGGCCTACTGGACGCGAAGCGGCAGCACCGTTTCACCGGCTCACCAGCAACTCAGCATTTTCGCCGGCAACGAATTGCCCACCGGCGCGGTATTCGACCTGGGCGGCACGCGATTTCCGGTCACCAGCGATTCCAGGTACTACAGCGCCACGCCCGGGCGGCACGAGTGGGACCATCCC
The DNA here is from genome assembly GCA_011523315.1 of Candidatus Binatota bacterium. Classification (GTDB taxonomy): domain Bacteria; phylum Desulfobacterota; class Binatia; order Bin18; family Bin18; genus JAAXHF01. Next base: position 28 of record WTHE01000756.1, on the reverse strand, counting down.
GGCCTCAACTGGTCCGACGGCGACGAAG
>WTHE01000086.1 GCA_011523315.1 Candidatus Binatota bacterium | reverse complement strand
ATCAAAGACGGGTGGGGCATGCCGGCCAACTTTCTGATCATGGGCGGCCTGAGCCTGGCCGCCCTGGTGGCCCTGACGGCGTTCCTGCCGCGTATCGCCAGCAGCACCAATGCGACGCGCCCCGCCGTTGCCTTCCACAGCCTGTTCGCCTCCAAGCCGCTTGTCGGCATGGCCTGTTTTCGTTTTTCCTACGCCCTGACCAACGCCCTGACCTGGGTGTTTCTACCCCTGCTGGCGACCCGTCTGCTGCCGCTCAGCACGACCGAGGTCGGCATTCTGATTTCCCTCAATGTCATTGTCAGCACCCTGCTCCAGACCCCGTGCGGCCGGCTGGCCGATCGGGTGAACAAAGCCTACCTGATCGCGCTGGGCGGACTCGGTGGGGCGCTGGGCCTGGCCGTCTTCCCGTTTGCCGGGGAGTTCTGGCACCTGTTGGTGCTGAATATCTGGGTCGGCGCCATGTACGGGCTGGCTTTTCCGTCCCACACCGCGCTGGCCATGGAGCACGGCCAGCGCTACGGCATGGGGACGGTCATGAGTCTGCTGATGATGGCCCACGGGGTCGGCATGATGGTCGGACCGGCCGTGTTCGGCAGTCTGGCCAGTCAGTCCGGCCTGGCCGGCGCCTTTTGGATCGGCGGGTCTGTGGGGGCGGTGCTGACCGTTGTGTGCGCCGTCCTGGTCAATACCGACCGCCCGCGGCCAGCCGCCCGGCCCGCAGCCCGCACCCAGCCGGCCGTCGCCGACTGAAGCGCCCGGCCCGCTCAGGAGAAGGTAATCACGCTGCGCGCCACCGCGCCCTGCTTGAGCAGGTCGTAGGCCTGGTTGACCTGTTCGAGCGGCAGCGTCTTTGAGACCAGCTCGTCGATTTTCAGCCGGCCGTCCATGTACATGTCGATCAGGCGGGGCATATCGACCCGCGGCCGGGTCGAGCCGTAGTACGAGCCCTGCAACTTCTTCTCCATCATCATGAACACGTTGGGGTTGAGCGAAATGCGCGAGCCGTCGGGCGAGACGCCGACAATCGTGCAGGTCCCTCCCCGGGCGGTCATCTTGAAGGCCAGCTCAATCGTCTTGGGCGTACTGATGACCTCAAAGCCGTAGTCCACCCCGCGTCCTTGGGTCAGCTCCAGAACGGCCGGCAAGGCGTCGTCCTGGGACGGGTTGACGCTGTGAGTGGCGCCAAAGGTTTTGGCGAATTCGAGCTTGTTGTCGAGCAGGTCAACCGCAATGATCTGACGCGCCCCGGCAATCGCCGCGCCCTGGATCACGTTCAGGCCGACCCCGCCGCAGCCGATCACGGCGACCGTGCTGCCCGGCTGGACCTGGGCGGTGTTAATCGCCGCCCCGACCCCGGTCATGGTGCCGCAGCCGACAAAACAGGCCCGGTCCAGGGGCACGTCGTCGCGGATCTTGATCGCGCAGCTCTCGTGTACGACCGTCTCCTCGGCAAAAGACGCGGTGAAGGCAAAGTGGTGAATGTCGGCCCCGTTCTTGTGCAAACGGGTCGTGCCGTCGATCAGCACGCCGGCGGTCTTGGGCCGGGTTTCGCACAGGTGCGGGCTGCCCTGGGTGCAGTACAAGCAGGTGCCGCATACCGGGTTGAAAGACAGCACAACGTGGTCGCCCTCCTTGACCGAGGTCACCCCGGCTCCGACTTCCTCAACCACCCCGGCGCCCTCGTGGCCCAGGACCATGGGCAGGGGCTGGCGCATGTCACCGGTCATGACGTGCAGATCGCTGTGGCAGGCGCCATTGGCCGCGACCCGGACCTTGACCTCACCGGCTTTGGGCGGGTCGAGCTGTAAATCCTCAACGACCAGGGGTGTGCCAGGCTCGTATAAAACGGCAGCTTTCATAGTCTGGTGTCTCCTTTCTCTCCTTTCTCGTTGTAAATTAAAAATGATTTTGAGAAAAGTGTGAAAATTCTCTAATGATTCCGGCTAGTTAGAAAACGAGATTTTCGCTTTATTTTCGCCTTTTTCTCATTTTTATGAGCTGCGCTTATAC
>WTHE01000551.1 GCA_011523315.1 Candidatus Binatota bacterium | reverse complement strand
CGCCGCCGGCGGCGTGCACCGTCTGCCGCGCCAGATTCCGCTCAAAATCGCCATGGGCTATATGCTGACCGGGAAACACATGACCGCCCAGCAGGCGCTTGAGCTGGGCATCGTGAATGAGGTGGTGCCGCTCAAAGACCTGATGGACACGGCCCACCGCTGGGCGGCTGAAATATTGGAGTGCGCTCCCCTGTCGGTCCGGGCGACCAAACAGTGTGCGATGCAGGGCCTGGGCCGGCCGCTCGATCAAGCCCTGGCCGACTCCTATCCGGCCCTGAAACAGATGTTCTACTCGGAAGATGTCAAAGAAGGGCCACGCGCCTTTGCCGAGAAGCGCAAACCGAACTGGCAGGGAAGATAGGGCCACGGCTGTCAGCGAAGAGAGCGGGCCACTCGGGGCGCGGCCTGTGTCGGATGCACGGCGCGTTTCCCAGGCGCACAGCCATGCTGTCCGCGTCCGCTATGCCGAGACCGACCAGGCCGGCATGGCTCATCACGCGGCGTTTTTGCCGTGGTTTGAAGAGGGCCGAGTCGGGCTGCTGCGCAGTCTGGGAACGCCCTACCAGCGGCTTGAGGCCGAGGGGGTGCATTTCCCGGTCCGCGAGGCGTGCTGTCGCTACCGGCTGCCGGCCCGGTTTGACGACGTGGTCACCGTAAAGACTTAGATCGAGCGGGTGAGGGGGGCGAGCATCCGGTTCGGCTACCGCATCACGCGCCAGGCCGAGCTGATCGCCGAGGGCCATACCCTGCACGCGTGTGTCGACGACACGGGCCGGGTCAGCCGCCTGCCGCACGCCGTCCGACGCCTGCTGGGTACCTAGGCGCGGGCTGCGGCGATTTCGGCTTTGGCCGCCATCGCCATCAGGCGCGCGTCATTGGTGACGGTGGCAAACCGGAAGCCGCGCTGAAACTTTTCACGCACCGAAGCGCCGTTCGGGCAGTGAATGCCGGCCTTGACGCCGTTGCGCGCGGCTGCAGCCAGTATCTCATCAATCGCCTCAAGCACGTTTGGCGCGACCGGCTCGGGCGAGGGCGGATGGCCCAGGCTGATGGCCAGATCGCTCGGGCCGACATAAATCCCGTCCAGACCGTTCACCGACATGATGGCGTCGAGGTTGGCCATGGCCTCGGCGGTTTCGATCATCGCCAGGGTGACGACCGTGTCGTTGGCCTCAGCCGCATAGTCGGCGCCGCCGTACAGAATGCCGCGGGCCGGACCAAAACTCCGATAGCCCACGGGCGCGTAGCGGCAGGCCCCGACAAAGCGTTCGCATTCCTCCCGCGTGTTGACCATCGGACAGATGATGCCGTAGGCACCGGCGTCCAGGCTCTTCATGATCAGGGCCGGGTCGTTCCACGCCACGCGCGCCAGTGGGGTGCAGTTGCGCGTGGACAGAGCCTGGAACATGGCTATCGCGGCCTGGAAATCGACCATGCCGTGCTGCATGTCGATGGTCAGACTGTCAAAATCCTCGTGCGCCATTACCTCCGCGCTGTACGAGTTGGCGATCGCCAGCCAACCGTTGACGACCGGGCGGTCGTCGGCCCATAAGGTGCGGACTCTGTTCTCACGCATGGCTCACCTCCTTGTTGGGCGTCGCGTCTCAAAAGCCTGAGCATCATCACCAAACTCCACGCCCGGCGCAAGCGATGTGACCCCTGGGCGCATCCTCACCCAGGTTCATCCGGCTCGGGCTACGCCCCATGCTGACGGAGCTGTTCAAGATAGCGCCGGCGTAGACGCTTCAAAAACGCCTGTATCTGCGGCCAGCAGTAGTCCGGGTAGGTATACTCAAAGGCATGAAACGCGCCGTGGTGGTAGCGCAGGGTGACCTCGGCGTAGATGCCCTGGGACAGGTAGATGCGGTGGGCCTGGTCTTTGGTCGAGGCCAGGACAAGCTTCGTGGCGTCAAGATAGCCCGGATCGATGTTCAGGCGGCGGGTGCCCTCGGCCGTTGGCGGGCGGGCGAACGACCACTCGAGGTGGTTGGTGTGTTGCTTGAGATCAGCCAGGGCCGCA
>WTHE01000117.1 GCA_011523315.1 Candidatus Binatota bacterium | reverse complement strand
GCCCGGCGATATCTATGCCGACGGGGAACGGCTCGGCCCCCTGCCGGCCAGACTGGAGGCGATTCCACACGCCCTGAGCGTCCTCATCCCAGCTGCTGCCCAGCGCGGGTCGGGGGGAGGCGGCTAAACTCCTGTCCCCTTGCAGTCCGGCGGCGATGTGGTACACGGGGGCCTGAAACGAGAGAGCCATGTCTTATCAGGAAGAACGACTGACGGTCCGGGGTACAAGCATTCAGCTGCTCAGCGGCGGCAGCGGCGAGCCCCTGTTGTATTTGCACAGTGCCGGCGGCGAGGTCAGCTGGCTGCCCTTTTTTGAACAGCTGGCCCGGCACTACCGCGTGTACGTCCCGGCCCACCCCGGCTTTGGCCAGTCTGAGGGCCTGGACAAGATCGACGGCATGGAGGATCTGGTGTTCCACTACACCGATCTTATGGACGAGCTCGAACTGGCTCAGCCGTACGTGGTGGGGCTGTCGCTGGGCGCCTGGCTGGCCGCCGAGCTGGCGGTCCGCTACTCCCAGCGGGTACGCAAGCTGGCGCTGGTCAGCGCGGTCGGCCTGCGGATGCCCGGCCATCCTATTGCCGATATTTTTGCCGCCAATCCGGCCGAAACCCGTCGTCTGCTGTTTGCCGACCCGGACTCCAGCCTGGCCAAGACCTTTATCCCCGAAGACCCCAGCCCCGAGGTCTTGTCCAACGTCCTCAAAGCCCGGGCGGCCACCGCTCGGGTCGGCTGGAATCCCTATTTGTGCAATCCGAAACTCCGCGAGCGTCTGTATCGGGTGCAGGTGCCGACGCTGATCGTGTGGGGCGAGGCCGACCGTCTCGTCCCCCGGGCGCACGGCGACGCCTATCGCGACGGCATTGCCGGCTCGCAGTTGGTGTCCATCCCGGACTGTGGTCACGCCCTGCCGTTTGAGAAGCCGCAGGAGACCGTAGCCGCGCTGATACAGTTTTTTGAGCCGTGAGGGAGGACCGCTGTGGACTACCCCGAGCCGTTTAAGCCCGAGATGTTTGATCGGATCGACGAAACCGAGGATGAGCGCTTCTACCAGGTGGCGCGCAAGGTCGTCCATATTGACGAGCCGGCGATTGCTGCGGTGGGTGATTTCATCCAGACCGCTTTTGCGCCAAACGGCGTCTTGCTCGACCTGATGAGCAGCTGGCGGTCGCATCTGCCCCAGGGCTTTGTCAAGCAACGCCTGGTCGGCCTGGGCCTGAATATGGAGGAGATGGCGGATAACCCGGACCTGGACGACTCTGTCGTACACAACCTGAACACCGATCCCAGCCTGCCATTTGACGACGACACGTTTCACGGCGCGCTGGTCACGGTTTCCATTCAGTATATGGTCAAACCGCTCGAAGTGTTTGCCGAGGTGGGGCGGGTGCTCAAACCGGGCGCCCCGTTCGCCGTCTTCTTCTCCAACCGTATGTTCCTGACCAAAGCGATTCGGCTGTGGCAAATGATTCGCGACGCGGGCCGGCGCGAGCTGGTCGAGAAGTATTTTCAGCTCACCGACGGTTTTGAGGCGCCGCTGTTTTACGACCTGAGCCCCAATCCCGGCCAGTCCGACCCGCTGTACGTGGTGTGCGCCCGTAAGAAATCCGCCGCCGACTGAGACCGAGTCAAGCCATGGCTCCTGGTGCGCGCCGGGTGCGGCCGACCCTCAGCCAGGAATGCCGGCTGTGGCAGCGGGGGATTTGCGCGGTTGCCGGGGTCGACGAGGTTGGGATCGGGCCTCTGGCCGGCCCGGTTGTGGCTGCGGCGGTCATGTTTCCCGCCCAACAGCTCGCCTCAGATACGGACATTCCGGCCGCCTGGCCCCAAGGCGTGCGGGACTCCAAGACGCTCACCCCCACGGCGCGCCAGCGTCTGGACGCTGATATTCGTCGGGTCGCCCGCGCCATCGGGCTGGGTCTGGTCGAGGTTGAGGAGATTGACCGTATCAATATCTATCAGGCCGGCCTCAAAGCCATGCGGCTGGCGGTCGAGGGGCTGGACATCGCACCCCGGCAGGTCTTGAT
>WTHE01000634.1 GCA_011523315.1 Candidatus Binatota bacterium | reverse complement strand
ATCCTACGCCGACCCCGAGTTCATCCCGCTGTGGGAAACCCTTCAAGACATCGGCCTGCCGGTGTCGATCCACTCCGGGACCACTACCGGCGAGCCGTTTGCGACCAAGTTTGAGCGCATCGGCATGGGCATGGGCATTGTCAACACCAAGATCAGCCTGCCGATGAACGTCCTGGCCGGCCTCATCTGGGGCGCGGTTCCTCAACGCTATCCCCGGCTCCGGTTTGTCATTGTTGAGGGCGGCATCGGCTGGATCGCCTCGCTGCTGGGTCTGATGGACCACTGGTGGACGGACCACTACCGGTGGATGGAACCCAAGCTGGATGAGCTGCCCAGCAGCTATTTCAAGCGCCAGTTCTGGGCCACCTTTGAAGACGACCGGGCCGGCATTCTGACCCGCGAGTTGCTGGGCGTGGACCGCCTCATGTGGGGCTCGGACTATCCCCACACCGAGGGCACTTTTCCGCACTCGCAGGCACAAATCCAAAAAGACTTTGCCGGGGTGCCGACCGATGAGGTCTACCAGATGGTCGTCGGCAATGCCGCCGGCCTGTACGGACTTGAGCTATAGAAGGAGAGCACACCATGACAACACCTATCACCGGCGGATATGTCTCGGCTGACGGCCATGTGGTCGAACCGGCCGATCTGTGGACCACCCGCATGGACACGCGTTTTCGTGACCGGGCGCCGCACGTCGAATCCCGCCCGGAGGGCGATTACTACATCATCGACGGTCTGAAGCCCTTTCCGGTCGGGCTCGAAGGCGTGACCATGGAAGAAAAGCTGGCCGGTAAGGTCACCAAATTCATTGGCCGCCACGCCGACACCCGACCGGGGGCCAACGACCCCCAGGCGCGCTTGGCCGACCAGGATATGGATCACCTGCGGGCCGAGGTCATTTACCCCGGCGCGGGCCTGTTTCTGAGCGTGGCACCCGACCCCGACTACCAGCGCGAATGTCTTCGGGTCTACAACGACTGGCTGAGCGAGTTCTGCGCGGCCGCCCCGGACCGCCTGCTGGGGGTTGGCCTGCTGCCGATGAAAGGACCGATTGAGTGGGCAATCGAAGAGGCCCAGCGGGTCGCCAAAAAGGGCCTGCGCTCGGTGTCGGTCCCGTGCGAGATAGCCGGCAGCCCGTATAGCGATCCGGGCTACGACCCGCTGTGGGCCGCGCTGCAAGAGCTGGGTTTGCCGGTTTCCTTTCACGTCGGGACCGATGAAGCCTTTTATACCAAGGCCGACCGCTTGGGGCTCGGGGTGGCCTTTGTGGACACCAAGATCTGTTCGGTGGAGCGGGCCATGACGGGCCTGATCTGGGGAGCCGTGGCCAAGCGCTATCCCGACCTGCGCTTTGTCCTGGCCGAGGGCGGCATCGGCTGGCTGGCGTCCGTGCTGCGGACCATGGATCACTACTGGTCGGATCACCAGCACTGGATGGAGCCCAAGACCGACGAGTTGCCCAGCACCTATTTCAAGCGCCAGTTCTGGGCCACCTTTGAGGACGACCGGGCCGGCATTCTGACCCGCGAGCTGGTCGGGGTGGATCGCCTGCTGTGGGGCTCGGACTATCCCCACACCGAGGGCACCTTCCCGTATTCCCAGGAGCAGGTCACGAACGATTTTCTGGGCGTGCCGGAAGGCGAGGTTTACCAGATGGTGACCGGCAACGCGGCCAAGCTGTACGGGCTGGACGCCTAGCGCGATTCACCGTCGGCTGAGACGGCCCAGCCTGCGGACAACACCTCGGCCTGTTCCAGCACGGTCCGCGTCGCCCGTTCCTGCTTGTCGGGTGGATAGCCGTGCTTACGCAGAATGCGTTTGACCAGCCGACGCAGGTTGGCGCGGACATTCTCGCGTAGCGTCCAGTCAATGGTCACGTTGGCGCGCACGGTTTTCACCAACTCGCGGGCGATATCGCGCAGGGTTTCGTCGCCGAGCACCTGAACCGCGCTGTCGTTCGTTTCGAGCGCATCGTAGAACGCGACCTCGTCTTCCGACAGGCCGAGTTTTTCGCCGCGAGCGCCAG
>WTHE01000765.1 GCA_011523315.1 Candidatus Binatota bacterium | reverse complement strand
GTGCGGTATCGAGCGCGATGGTCTGACCGTCACCGAGCCAACGCGAACCGGTCACCGGTTCGCCATCCAGGCGCAATCCACGAGTATTCTTGCCGGGCTGGACGAAATAGGCGCCGTCAAGGGCGCCAATCTGCAGCGAGCCCGACACGCCCTGCAACCGAATGTCGCATTCGGCGCCGCCGCCGATAAGGACCGGCAACTCGGCGGTTGAAAACCGCCGTTCCTCCTCGCCGACCCGGGCGATCAACGGGCATTGTTCGGCGTCCGTCATCCGATCGGCTCCACGCATTCCACCCGGATGGGGTCCAGCGATTGTCCCGGCAAAACGGTGAAGGTCCTGCGCACGTCACGGTAGCCCGGCCGGCTCCCCACCGCGGTGTAGGCGCCCGGGCGAAGTTCGAGATCCCTGACCAGGAATTGTCCCAGCCGGCCGACCCGATAAAGGGTGACTTCGGTCCGCTCGTCGGAGTGCAGCTGCACCGGCAGCGGCGTCGAGGCCATGCGCAGCAGTCGGGCAAGCGAATCCACCTGTTCCCCGAGGCGCGGCCCCCTGGGCGCGATCGCCCCGGCCTCGGTGGCAAGCAACTGCGCGTCGTGCAGCACGCCGTCGTCGAAGAGCAGGTTCGGATGGTCGATCAGGTTCTGAAGCTTCAGTTCCAGGTCCACCCTATACTGGGTCCGCGTCCGCCCTTCCTGGGCAAATGCCAGAGTCGAGTCCGTCTGCAACGCGTCATTGTATTGGTTCAGCGCATCCGTCCAGCGTTCCCGCGCCTCGAACGCCAGAGCGCGTGCTTCCACCAGCGCGATCTGCTCGAGTTTCAGGCCCTGTTCGGCCTGCATCTGCGCGCTGCGGGCATCCTCCGAACCGGGACGCAGCGCCAGCGCCTGGCCGAATAGTTCGTACGCATCGTCGAACTCTTCGGCCGCCATGGCGTTCAACCCCCTGGACATCAGTTCATCGAATCGCCGGGCGCTGATGGCCGCTTCCAGCGCGGCCAGCGCCGTACGGGCGGGCACCCACAGCCCGTCCAGCGCCACCGCCTCGCGATAGGCGCGGACTGCTCCCTGCAGGTCGCCGGATCGTTCCAGGTCCTCGCCCCGGCGCACCAGTGCCAGGACGTCGGGCAACTGCTGCGCCCGGAGCAGGCCCGCCTGAGCGCCGGCGTTGTCCGGCTCGATCTTGAGCACCAGCGAGAATTGCTCGGCTGCCACGTCCGCGTTGCCGGCCTCAAGCGCCTCGCGGGCCGCGTCCATGGCGGCATTTATCAGTTCGATCGAGCGCGTCAGCAAGAGCTCTCCCAGGTCCAGGGCTTGCCGATAGGCATCGACGGAATCGGCGAACGCGTCCGCCAGGTAGGCATCGTCACCGCTCCGGCCAAGTTCCTGGTAGGTTTCGTAGTCTGCACCACCCCACCCCGACGCCGATCGCTGGTCGAGCCGGGACTGCTGGTTCAACAGCTGCGCCAACAGACCGTCAGCCTGTTCGCGCAACGCTTCGAGCTCCTCGGCGGTGTAGACCGGCCCCTGCTCCTGCGGGGGCTCGGGCGGTGGCTGCTCGACGACGGGCTCCTGCGTCTGTTGCTCATCGACCCAGTTCGGCAACCACACGAAGACCATGGCGGCGGCAATCACCAGCCCGCCAAGCGCCGCGACACGAACGGGTACGGACAGACCCCGTCCGGGTTCGCGCTGCGGCACGGCCGGGCCGGGCTTCTTGAAGCCGGGCTCTACCGGGACGATGGTTTCATCGTGTCCAGGGCTGTGCGAATCCCTCTCCGCCAATCGAGTGATCTCCTAAAGTTCGGCTACCGCCGATTCTAAAGCATGGCGCAGGGGGCCGATGCCCCCGGACAGCGCCGCCTCGGTCTGGTTCAGGATGTCCGCCAGGACACCTGCAACATGCCTCAGGCCTGGCAATCCCGAATGCTCCTTGAGCTCCGGAAACCGGCGCACACCGGAGTCACCGGGCGGTCCCGGATTGCTGCCGAACGGTAACGCCCCCACCCAGAGTTCGTAGACCAACACGGCCAG
>WTHE01000353.1 GCA_011523315.1 Candidatus Binatota bacterium | reverse complement strand
ACCGTGAGCGATGCGGCAAAACTGCTGGAGGCGCTGGCCGGCAATGACGGCGGTTGCGGTGTAGGGATCGGCTGGGTCAAAGCCGGCCAGCGCCTCCAGCAGTTTTGCCGCATCGCTCACGGTTCGGCACATCGGCCCGGCCGAGTCCTGAAACTCCACCAGCGGTGACATGCCGGCCCGGCTGATGAGGCCCGGCGTGACCTTGAGACCAACCAGGTTATTGAACGAAGCGGGCACGCGGATCGAGCCGCCGGTGTCTTCGCCCACCCCCAGCGTCCCGAGATTGGCGGCGACCGCCGCTCCCGTCCCACCGCTTGAGCCGCCCGGGTCGTGGGCCGGATCGTACGGATTCCTGGTCGTGCCGACCTGTGACGAGTAGCCGAACCACGAGGTCGCAAAGTCGGGCATGGCGGTCTTGGCCAGGATAATCGCCCCCGCGGCCCGGAGCTTGGTAATCGCCGTCGCGTCGGTGTTGGGGATATAGCCGTCCAGGGCAATCGAGCCAAAGGTCGTCATGATGCCGGCCGTTTCGACCTGGTCCTTGACCACAATCGGCACGCCGTGCAGCGGACCCGACAGGCTTCCAGAGGCGGCCAACCCGGCATCCAGGCGTGCGGCTTCGTCCCGGGCCAGCGGATTGACGGTCACAATCGAATTGAGGTGCGGGCCGCTGCGGTCATAGGCCGCAATCCGCGCCAGGTAGCCATCGACGAGTTCGACGCAGCTCACCGTACCGGCCTGGAGGGCGGCCTGAATCCGGGCAATCGTGGTTTCTTCCAATCTGAACGACATGGCTCTCTCCCCCAAAGACCGGCTGGGTCGCGGCGACGCACTATCCCGGTGTCGGTCCCATCGCTCGCCGTATCTTGTCCTGGGTCACCGACAGCTGCTCGTTGAACTCGGTTTCAACCAGGCGAATGCCCAGGGTCTCGGCGACCTCCCGGTCTGCGGCTTCCCAGCCGTCTTCGACCCAGATGACCTGATTGCCCGGCCGGCACAGCCCGGCCAGGCCGTCGGTCTTGGTCCGCTTCCAGGCCAGCGAGGGCAGACACACACCGAGTGTGTCCAGCTCGCGGTGGATCTCGGCCTGCCACGAGGACAAGACCATGACCACATCAAAATTCTGCTGACACCAGGCCAGAAAGTCCTGGACACCGCGCTTCCAGTCCGAGCCTGGAATCGACCACGGGGCGCCTTCGAGGCTCTTGACCACCCCGTCAATGTCGAGTAGCAGAATCCGCGCCATCACCCGCTGTCCAGATCCGGGCGGTTCGCCCCGCAGCCGGCTATTGAAAGGAGTCGTCACACGCCGCGATGGTGTCTGGATCGGTCGCCACCAGATCGGCCCACTCACGGGTCTCGAACCAATACTGGCGGCGCTGCTCAAGCCAGCCGTTCGCCTTGTTGACCTCGATCCAGCTGTTGAAAAAGTTCAAGGTATCCAGGTCTCCTTTGCGCACGGCTATGGCCAGAGATTCCGAGGAAAACGGCTCCTCGGAGGGCAGGTGCAAGGTCTCCGGGTGAGCCTCGACCCAGGTGGTTCGCGTTGTGGCGAATGCCGCCGCCGCATGCGCCTCGCCATCGACGATGGCCTGGAGAACCTCGTTATCGGTATCAAGCAGCACAAGCATGGCGTCGGGAAACACATTCTCAAGCGCCGGGATGGACGAGGCGCCCCGCCGGGTCGCAATCGTGACGCTGGCACTGTTGAAATCGGCCAGTGTTTCCAGGTCGGCACTCATCTCTGTATTTGCCACCAGGTAGATACCGGTAAAGTTGTAGGGGGCCGTGAAATTGACCTTGAGGTTGCGTGACGGCAGGATCGTCATCCCACTGATGATGACGTCAAACTCCTCGGCGATCAGGGCCGGGATGATGTAGTTCCAGTTCGTCCGGGCAGATTCGAGTTCCACCCCCATGTCCTCGGCCACTTTGGTCGCCACATCGATCTCAAAGCCGATCAGTTCACCGTCGGCATCACACGCCGACCAGGGCTCGAACAGCCCGAGTCCGACGCGCAGCGTCCCCCGGTCC
>WTHE01000072.1 GCA_011523315.1 Candidatus Binatota bacterium | reverse complement strand
GCGCCACGTATGGTCGCCCAGGATGATGGCCCCGCAGCCTTTGTCGTCCACGGCATGAGACGCCCGGTTCCGCTGGGCTTTATCGACGGCGCCGGGTTCAGCGTCACCGAGCGGAACGAGCGAGCCAAGGTGTGTAGATTCGCGGACATTCGTGAGGGCGCCTACGGCGGCCACGCCCGCATTCCGTATATGGATCAGGACGGCCTTGCCGCCGAGGTCATCTACGCCTCCATCGGCATGGGGCTGTGCATGCACCGCGACCCCGACTACAAAAACGCCTGCATGCTGGCCTATAACCGCTGGCTGCACGAGATGACCAGCGAAGAGCCTAACCGTATTCTGGGCCTGGCCCAGACCGCCGTACTGAGCGTTGACTCTGCGATTGCAGATTTTCAGCGGGCCAAAGACATGGGCATGGTCGGCATGATGATGCCCGGCCGACCGATTCATGAGGACTATGACCACTCCGACTACGACGCGCTGTGGGAGTGCGCCACCGACCTTGACCTGCCGATCTGTTTTCACATTCTGACTTCACGCGACGGCAGCCTGGCCACCCCGCACCGCGGCCACGCGCTGAACAACTTCCTGGGCATCATCCGCGCTGTCCAAGACGTGGTCGGCATGATGGTCCTGGGCGGCGTGTTCGAGCGCCATCCGCGCCTGAAGCTGGTATGTGCCGAGGGAGACGCGGGCTGGATGCCGCACTACATGTACCGGATGGACCACGCGGCCAAGTTCAACGCCCAGGACGGTATCGTCAAGGGCCTATCCAAGCTGCCCAGCGAATATATCAGAAGCAACGTGTGGATGACCTTTCAGGACGACAAGACGGCCTTTGACTCGCTGCACATGATGCCCCACACCCAGCTGCTGTGGGCGAGCGATTTCCCGCACACCGATTCCACCTGGCCGCGCTCCCAGCAGCTGCTGGCCCGCCACACGGCCGAGCTGAGCGAGCAGCAGCGCCAAGACATTCTGCGTGACAACGCGGCCCGCCTGTTCAGCCTGCCGGCCGGCAGCCAGTCGTGGCGCATGGACGGCGCACCGGCCGCCTCGTAGGGGCGGCCCCCTGTGGCCGCCCTCGCCGCTTCGTTCGCCGGATGTTGTCCAGGCCGGAGAGACGTGACAGCTTGGTCGTGTACGGTCGATCTGGAGGGCGCGATGAAAAGACGGACGCGCAAAGAACTCGGGCGCTACATTGTCGCCGACCCGGATATCTGCCACGGTCAGCTGACCTTCACAGGCACCCGCATCATGGTCAAAAGTGTCCTTTTCTGTGTGGCTCAAGGCAAAGACTGGGAGTGGATCTCTCGGGAGTATGCTGGCCGAGTCAGCCGCGAGGCAATTGCCGAAGCCGTTCGGCTGGCCAGTGAAGCTCTGCTGGAAAAAGTCGAAAACCAGCAGCCAGCGGCGTGAATATTCAGTAGTGTCCCACTTTGCATTTCGTTCTCCTCGGTGTTCGGCACGCCCCTCCCTCCTGTCTGAGAGCTTTCGGTTATCGTGGAGCGCCGCTCCTGCCTTGAGTGCGGAGGCTGGAGCGGGGGCACACGTTCTACCAATTTTGGTGGCGACAAACGGCGGGCAGCCTTGTAGAGAGGGCCTACGGCCCCCCGTGCGCGCGTCCGCTCAGGGCGCGGGTGCCGAGAGGAGAGCCCGATGCCTGAGAGGGAATGTGAGAGTGTAATCTGCCCCGTTTGCCCTGGCCAAAATCTTCAACATGATACACTACCCCACAGTCTTCTGTGTGGGAGATACACGGCCCGGCTCCCATATTCACTCCGAGCTGTGTTGGGGATTCCGATGCAACAGCTCTGTATCTGGCTGTTTGTGGTCCTCCTGTTCCCCGGTCTTGCTCACGCTACACTCGAATCTCCCGCTCAAGGAGCCGTTGTGTCCGGGCTCGGGTTCATTTCCGGCTGGAAATGCAATGCTGGCACGATTACCGTGCGCCTCAATGACGGCGGACCCTTTACCGTGGCAGCCGACCAACCCCGTGCCGATACGCGCCTCATCTGCGGCACCGTTCATAAC
>WTHE01000448.1 GCA_011523315.1 Candidatus Binatota bacterium | reverse complement strand
GGCCCAGGAGGTCGTCCAACTGGGGGCCGTGCTGGGACCCGCCTTTTCGTATGACACCCTGCGGACCCTGCTGGCCACGGATGAAACACTCCTCCAGGAGCAGTGCGACCAACTGGTCCGGTCCGGCCTGTTTGTCCAACACGGAGCGCTGCCCCAGACCGCCTATCGCTTTGCCCACGAGGTCATCCACCAGGTCGCCTACGCGGAGACACCCCCCTCAGTGCGCCAGAAATATCACCACCACTACGCCAGCTTCCTGGCTCAGCACGGCTCAGAGCTGGCCCAGACCCAGCCGGAGTGCGTGGCCCGGCACTATGCCGAGGCCGAGGCCGGCGAGCCGTCCGTCGCCGCTTGGCTCCAGGCCGGGCAACAGGCGTATGGCCGAGCGGCCTACCGCGAGGCGGCCGAGCACCTGCGCTGCGGCTTGGCCGCGCTGCCGAGGCTGCCCGATGCGGCAGCCCGCCAGCGGTTCGAGTTTGCGCTGCAAGCCTGGCTGGGCAGGGTGCTGGCGACCGCTCAGCACTTGGCCGCGCCCGAGGTCGAGCGTGCCTATGGGCGGGCGCGCGAACTGTCTTCACAACTGGCGGACGACCGGACTGTGTCTCCTCTGCTGTTTGCCGTTCGACAGTTTTATGCCCAGCGGGCCGAGTACCAGATCGCCCGCGAGCTGGCCCAGCGACAGCTGAGCCTGGCCGAACAGGCCGGAGAACGCGCGCTGCGTCTGAGCGCTCACGCCGGCCTCGGGGCGGTCTGTCTGTGGCTGGGCGAGTACGCGACCGCGCTGGAACATTTTGAGCAGTCGATTGCTCTGTACCAGGCGAACAAACACCGGACCCTGGCATTGCGGTACGGTGCCAACCCCAAAACAACGGCCTGCTCTCTGGCGGCCTGGACCGTGTGGTATCTGGGCTACCCCGAGCAGGCGCTGAGCCTGGACGAACAGGCCCGGAGTATGGCCCAGGAGGCGGCCTCGCCGCTCGAGCTGGTCTGGGCGGTCCTGTGCTCCGCCTGGCTCCATCAGCAGCGCGGCGAGTGGCAGCTGGTCCACGAGCCGGCGGCCCGGGGGCTGAGTCTGGCGACCGAACACGGCCTGTCTTTTCCGTCTGCCGTGGCCAGTGTGCTCCAGGGCTGGGCGCTGGCCAAGCAGGGACAGACGGAACACGGCATAGCGCAAATCCGCCAGGGCTTGACCCGCGCCCAGGACACTGGGAACAGCTGGGGCAGACCCTATCTGCTCGGCCTGCTGGCGGATGCCTATGGCCTGGCCGGTCAGACCGAGCAGGGTCTGGCTGCTCTGGTCGAGGCGCTGGGCATCATTCGCACGACGGACGAACGCTTCTGCGAACCCGAGCTGTACCGGCTGCGGGGCGACCTGCTGCTCGCCCGTGAGCGTGGGCCATCCAGCCCCCAGGTGGCCTCTTCGGAGGCCGAGGATTGTCTGCTGCTGGCTATCAAAATCGCCCGCCGTCAGAGCGCAAAGTCCTGGGAGTTGCGGGCCGCCCTCAGCCTGAGTCGCCTGTGGCAGCGGCAGGGTAAGATTCAGCAGGCGCAACACGTTCTGGAGTCGGTGTACGGCTGGTTCAGCGAGGGGCTTGATACACCGGACGCCCAAGAGGCGAGGGCGACCCTGGCGGCCCTGGGCTGAGCTGGGCTGAGCGAAGTCGAGGGGCTGACCGTTCAGGGCAGGCGTGCTAGCTAAGGAAGGCTATGGCACAGGCTGAAACAGCTGGCCTGACCCAACGGACCGTCCACGGCGTGCCGCTGACCCTTGTGGAGCGGGGGCAGGGCCGTCCCCTTCTTGTCCTGCACGGTGAGTCGGGCCTTGAACCCGAGGACCGCTTCGTGTCCCTGTTGGCCGAGCAGGGCCGGGTGATCGCACCCTGTCATCCGGGCTTTGGCCATGCCGCAGACGTGGACGCCATCGATACGGTCGATGATCTGAGCTATCTGTACCTCGACCTGCTTGAAGCGCTCGACCTGCGCGGGGTGACCATTGTTGGCTGTTCGCTGGGCGGCTGGGTGGCTGCCGAGCTGGCCGTTAAAAGCACCGCGCGGCTGGCCAGGCTTGTCCTGGTCGCGCCGACCGGCATCAAAATCGGCGACCGCGAGACGCGCGACATCCCGGATATTTTCGCCCTGTCGCCGGAGGAGGTGGCGCGCTTGCAATACCACGATCCGGGCCGGGCGGCGGTCGACCACAGCGCGCTGTCCGACGCTGAACTGCGGGTCATGGTCCGCAACCGGGAAGCCACGGCGCTGTACGTCTGGGAGCCGTATTTTCACAATCCCAAGCTCCGCCAGCGCTTACACCGAATTCGTATCCCGAGCCTGCTGGTGTGGGGGGCGAGCGACCGCTTTTTGCTGCCCGATTACTACGGTGCGGCCTATTGTGAGGCGATTCCCGGGGCGCGCCTGGAAATCATCGAGCGGGCCGGCCACTGGCCCCACCTCGAACAGCCGGCCGCCGTGGTTGAACACATCTGCCGTTTTCTCGGCTGAGCGGCACCGGGCGAAGCCAAGAAGAGCAAGACCAAGAAGGGAGAGACGCGCATGCAGGCCTGGCACTTCAGCGAGAACGCCTACCACTTGTTGCCCGATGCGAAAGACTACAGCTCGATCCGGGTCACTCTTCCCAACCGCTACTACGATCCCGAACTCGGGGCCGACCTGTATCACCGCTTCATTGACGAGTGGGTCATTGCCGATGAGTTGGGGCTGGAGGTGATGGTCAACGAGCATCACCAGACCGCCACCAACCTGAATCCTGCGGCACCGATCATCATGGGCATTCTGGCCCGCGAAACCAAACGCGCCCGGCTGCTGATCCTGGGCAATCCGATTGCCAACCGGCGCGAGCCGGTCCGGGTGGCCGAGGAGATGGCCATGGTCGATGTCTACTCGCGGGGGCGTCTCGAAGTCGGCTTCGTGCGTGGCGTGCCGTACGAAATATCGGCCGGCAACCATCCGCCGACCCGGATGCACGAGCGCTTTTGGGAGGCTCACGATCTGATCCTCAAAGCCTGGACCAGCCACGACGGACCGTTCAACTGGGAGGGCAAGTTTTTCCACCACCGTCAGGTCAACATCTGGCCGCGTCCCTACCAACAGCCCCATCCGCCGGTCTGGATCACCTCCATCAGCCCGGCGACGGCCAAAAAGGCGAGCGAGCACGGTCATGTGGCAGCCTGCTTTTTAACCGGTTTTCAGGGCACCAAGGCGATTTTTGACGCCTACCGTGAGCGTCGGACCGAGCTGGGCCTGGCCCCGCCCGGCCTCGACCGTCTGGCCTATGCGGCCCTGGTGCATACCGGCGAGACTGACGCGGCGGGCTTGGCCGGGGCGCGCAAACTCATGTGGTATGTCGAGTCCAACAAGGTGCCGCCCCAGTTCACCAGCCCGCCCGGCTATCACACCACCGAGGCCAGTGTGGGGGCGCTGCGCGGGGCGGGCGGCATCTTCAAAATGTTCCAGAATCCGAGCCTGGAGAGCTTCATGGAAAACGGGCTTGTGTTTGCCGGCAACCCCGACAGCGTGTATCAACAGATAATGAAGTTCTCCGACTATGTCGGCGGTTTCGGCCACATCCTGCTGATGGGCCAGGCCGGCTACCTGGACCACAGGGAAACCGTCAAGGGCATGCAGCTGTTTGCCCGCGAAGTCTACCCCCGGCTCAAGGAGCAGGCTTCCCTCGCCGCGCTGTGAGCGATCTGATAAGACCCCGGGCTAGGCTCGGTGAGACCTATAAAGGAGGAGAGAGTATGAAGCTCGTGACGTTCACCCACGCTGGATCGACCCGTGTCGGTGTCTTGGACAATGGGGCGGTGGCAGACCTGTCCGTAGCCGCACCCGACCTGCCGCGTGAAATGTGCGCCTTTCTTGAGGCCGGCAGCCCGGCCCTGGAGGCGGCCCGACAGGCCATCAACAATGGCGCCGGCCGCATTGCCCTGGGCGAGGTCAAAATCGAAACGCCGATTCTGCGACCGCCCAAGATTCTGGCCGTCGGCCTGAACTACAAGGATCACATCGCCGAGGCCGGCATGAAAACGCCCGAGGTGCCGATGATCTTCAACAAGCAATCGACCTCGGTCACCGGCCCGACCGATCCGATCCATATTCCGCGCGCCTCGGATCAGGTTGACTATGAGTGTGAGCTGGCGGTCGTCATCGGTCGTTTTTGTCGCCACGTTCCCAAAAGCCGAGCAGCCGAGGTGATTGCCGGCTATACGATTGCCAACGATGTCAGCGTCCGCGACTGGCAGTTGCGGGTGCCGACCTTTACGATGGGCAAGTCGTGGGATACCCACTGCCCGCTCGGTCCGTGTATTGTCACTGCCGACGAGATCGGCGACCCGCACGGCCTGGCCATCAAGACCTGGGTCAACGGTGAGCTGCGCCAAGACTCCAATACGCGCGAGCTGTTGTTTGACTGCTTCGAGCTGGTCGAGCATCTCTCGACGGCGTTTACCCTGGAGCCGGGCGACGTGATTTCGACCGGGACGCCGAGCGGGGTCGGTTTTGCCATGAAGCCACCCCAGATGCTGAAACCGGGCGATACGGTCAGGATCAGCATCGACAAGATCGGCCAGCTTGAGAATCCGGTTATTCTCGAACCGGAAGGCACACCGCGCATCTAAGGAGGACCCCATGAGCACCCGACTCAGCACCCCCCGTGTCCCGCCGCTGGAAAAAGAGAACTGGGACGAACAAGTCCAGAAGATTTTCCGTCCCATGGTCGGAGCGGGCACGGTGTACAATATCTTCAAGACCATGGCCCATCACCCAGACCTGTTCCGCCGCTGGCTGGTGTTTGCCAACCACGTGCTGTTCAAATCGACCGTTCCCGCTCGTGAGCGCGAGCTGGTGATCTTGCGCATCGGCTATCTGTGTCAGGCCAACTACGAGTGGACCCAGCACGTCAAAATCGGGCTTGACGCCGGGATGAGCAAAGACGAGGTGCGCCGCATCGCCCAGGGCCCGGACGCGCCGGAGTGGAGCGAGCAGGACCGGCTGTTGCTGAAGGCGACCGACGAGTTGCACGCCGACGCCTTCGTCAGCGATGCGACCTGGCAGGGCTTGGGTGCGTATTACAATACCCAGCAGCTGATGGATATCGTGTTTGCCATCGGCCAGTACAATCTGGTCTCCATGGCCCTCAACACCCTGGGCGTGCAGCTTGACTCCGAGCTGGATACGGAGCTGAGCCTGGAGAATGTGTAGGGCGTTTTGGTGTCAGACTTTTGCCTGCCTGCGGTTTTTGTCGTTGGTCGGTGTAGTCGGCGGGACGGAAGTTCCGCCCGCAGACGTTCCCACGTCCGACAGAGAGAAGCCACAGGCAAACGGCATTATTCCCACACTTCAGCGCTGGCCCGATGAACAGGAAACAACGATCATTCTTCAAAAGACGACGGGCGCAGGCCTGAAAAAGACCAAAGAGTTTGAGAGATTCAGGGCTTGGGTTTTTGGCTGGCCGGAGTTGCGGAAGGGGATGAAGACGCAAAAGGTGTGCAACAGTCTTCCAGAATTTTCCTCTCTGGATTACTGCGAGCCGGATTTTTTGCTCGGTCCGGCCGGCTCGTAAAAAGAGACATTCACCCATAGGGAATTGTCGGATTACGCTTCGCTAATCCGACCCGCCGGGCCGAGCAATTTACGATTTGTACGATTTTAATGAGGACCGAAGTTGTGGGCTTGCTTTCCTCTGAAAGGGGAAACCTCTCCAAGATCGGGAGCTGTACAATCGTGCTTGCGCTGACGTTTGCCGTGATGAGCGCAGCAGATCAGACAACCCCGTCCACGCAGCCTCCGCCTGCTCCTGCGATCCAGGAAGAACACGCGCCGGAGGCATTCCCCACGGTCGAAGGCGCAGAAACCGCGGATTACACTGCCATTGATGTCGAAATCCAGCGCCGCTTCAACGACCTTCGGCGCGAGCGCCTGGATGACAAGGCCGATACTATAAACTGGTGGTTGAATATCATCCTCATTGCCCTCGGATTCTTCAGTGTTGTGGCCGCTGTGGGCGTTTACTTTGGACTTAGCGGTTTACGGGAAATTAAAGATGAAGCGAAGCAGTCTGCTGAAGAAGTGAGGAAGGCTGCTGAAGAAATCAATGAACTGAAAAAACAAGCCGAAGAAGATGCTCAACAAATTGGGCGAGAACGAGAGCGAATAGCGAGAACGAACGTCTATTATGTTGATCCTGATCAAGCTAAACAGACCGAAGGAGCTTCGCAGGAGGTTCGGCCTCAACCGACTATGTCCCCTCTGGACCGGGCTATCAATGAAGCATTTTCGCTGCAGCAGGCAGGAAAGATAGAGGAGGCTATTGAGAAGTGGCGTTCCATCGCCAATGTTGTGGAAGGAAGTGACCCCGACCTTGCGGCCCACGCATGGTTTTCCGTTGGTTATCTCTTGTATAAAACAGAGGTGGAAGATGCCGGAGAACAATAATATCCAGGAAGCGGTTTCCGCGTTTGATCGAGCGATTCGTCTCAAGCCGGACTTTGCCGAGGCCTACCACAATCGGGGTTTTGTGAAGAGTAAACTTGGGCGAGACGAAGCCGCGATTGTGGACTTCAACCAGGCGATTCATCTCAAGCCGGACTTTGCTGACACCTATTTCGGTCGGGGCGTTGCGAAGGGCAATCTTGGGGACTATAAGGCTGCGCTTGCCGATTACGATCAGGCGATTCGCCTCAAGCCGGACTTTGCCCAAGCCTACAACAACCGGGGGATTGCGAAGGGTAAGCTTGGGCAACCTAAGGCTGCCCTCGCCGATTTCGACCAGGCGATTCGTCTCAAGTCCGACCATGCCGACGCCTACTTCGGCCGAGGTATGGCGAAGCAGGAGCTTGGCCACACAGAGGAGGCACGGACCGATTTCAAGCTTGCGGCGGAGTTGGCGGATAAAGCTGGAAACGCCAATCTCAAAGCCCGAGTCGAGCAGCAGCTTCAAGAACTCGACAACACGGATTAGGAGCCACGTCGTCTCCGAACTCAGTAGGCCACCTTTACAGATTCCCGACTTCCAACTCCAATAACTCGCCGTACTTCTGGATCGCCTGCTCGCGCAGGGCCGGCAGGTGGCCGGTCGGAAACAGCCCCCTGGTGCCGTCGTAGTCGCGCAGGACTTGGCGGGCGACGGTGATCTTGTGTACCTCGGTCGGTCCGTCGGCCAGGCCCATGACGAAGGATTCGGTGATCTGTTTGGAGAACGGCATTTCGTTGGACACGCCCAGTGAGCCGTGGAGGTACAGGGCGCGGCAGGCTACGTCGTGGAAGACCTTGGGCATCTGAGCCTTGACCGCAGCGATGTCTTTGCGCACCTTGCGGTAGTCCTTGTACTCGTCTATCCGCCAGGCGGTGCGCAGGACCAGCAGCCGGAACTGCTCGATCTCGATCCACGAGTCGGCGATTTTTTCCTGAACCATCTGCTTGGCGGCCAGGATTTCGCCTTGGGTCTCGCGCGACAGCACCCGCTCGCACATCAGGTCAAAGGACTTCTTGACCTGCCCGATGGTGCGCATGGCGTGATGGATGCGCCCGCCGCCGAGCCGCGTCTGGGCCACCTCAAAGCCTTGGCCGGGGCCGCCGAGGATGTGGTCGGTCGGAATGCGGACATCTTCATAGCGGATGTAGGCGTGGTCGCCTTCGTCCTCGCGTTCGTCGCCGATGCCGACGTTGCGGATGATATTGATACCCGGCGTGTCTGTGGGCACGACGAACATCGACATGCGCTGGTAGGGCGCGGCGTCCGGGTCGGTCACCGCCATCACGATCAGAAAGCTCGCCCAGCGCGCGTTGGACGAAAACCACTTCTCGCCGTTAATAACCCACTGGTCGCCGTCGCGCTCGGCGCGACACGTGAACATCTTGGGGTCGGCTCCGGCGTGCGGCTCGGTCATGGAAAAGCACGACACGATCTCGTTGTTGAGCAGCGGGGTCAGAAACTGTTCCTTGAGCTGCGGCGTGCCGTAGTGGGCCAGAATTTCGCTGTTGCCGGTGTCGGGCGCCTGACAGCCGAACACGATCGGCGCAAAGCGGGCGCGGCCCAGGATTTCGTTCATCAGGGCCAGCTTGAGCTGACCGTAGCCGGGACCGCCCAACTCCGGACCCAGATGGCAGGCCCACAGGCCGCGGCGTCTGACCTCGGCCTGGAGCGCAGGCACGATTTTTCGGTGGCGCGGGTTCTGAATGTCATACGGGTTGCCCAGGACGTGGTCCAGGGGCTCGACTTCCTCCCTGACAAAGGTCTCTATCCAGTCGAGTTCTTTTTGAAATTCCGGCTCTGTTTCAAAGTCCCAAGCCATACGCCGATCCTCCTTCGGGTGTTGCGAGCAAGAAACAGCTCCCAGCACATAGCAGACGTGTATATTTTTTGCACCTGTCGGCTGATTTTGGCACTGTGCTTTATTTTCTTTCTGTCTCCGATCTGGTAAGCTGTCGGGATGTAACTTGTTGTGGTGGTAGGAAGCGCCCGGCTGAACCGTCCCATCGTTGAAAGGACGGTATGGGGGCCGGCGCGTATGTGGAGAGGAGGAGGCTGTGGAGGATACCCATAACAGGCGAGCAGTCGGCCTGAACCTGAATGTCCGTGGACTGCGACAGTCCGCCACTCTTGCCGTCAACGCACGCAGCAACGCGCTGTATAAAGAAGGGCGGCGCATCTACAAAATGGGGCTCGGCCAGTCACCGTTCCCGGTGCCGACCGAGGTGGTTGACGCTCTGACGCTGCACGCCAGCGAGAAAGACTATCTGCCGGTGACGGGGCTGCCCGCTCTGCGCGAAGCGGTCGCCGAGTTTCACCGCAAAAAAGATCGGATCGATGCCCAGGCCGAGGGTGTCCTGATCGGGCCTGGCTCCAAGGAGCTGCTGTTTCTATTACAGCTGACCTTTTACGGCGAACTCCTCGTTCCCTCCCCATCCTGGGTGTCTTACGTACCGCAGGCCAGGATTCTCGGACGGCCCATCCGACTGATACCGACCCGTTATGCCGACAACTGGCGGGTGACGCCACGACAGCTGGCCGCCATCTGTCAGGAGGACGCTGACCGACCCCGGCTGCTCGTCCTGAACTATCCGGGGAATCCCGAGGGGGGCAGTTACAGCGCGGACGAGTTGCAGGAGCTTGCCGCCGTTGCCCGTCGTTTTGGCGTCATCCTGTTGTCCGACGAAATCTATGGGCAGCTGCACCATCGGGGCGAGCATGTCTCGGTCGCCCGCTTTTATCCTGAGGGGACAATTGTGAGTTCGGGCTTGTCAAAATGGTGCGGAGCTGGGGGGTGGCGACTCGGCACCTTCACGTTTCCGCCCGACCTGGCCTGGCTCATGGAAGCCATGGCTGCGGTGGCCAGCGAGACCTACACCTCGGTCAGTACGCCGATTCAGTTTGCTGCGGTGCGGGCGTTTAAGGACGGCTTGGCCATTGAGCGCTACCTGTGGCACGTGCGGCGGATTCTGGCCGGGCTGGGACGGCGCTGCGCGGAGAGCCTGCGCCAGGCCGGAGCGCGGGTGCGGCCACCGGTTGGAGCGTTCTACCTGTTTCCGGATTTTTCTCCCTTTGGCGAGCGCTTGGCCGAGCGCGGCATCCAGGACAGCAACACCCTGTGTGAACATCTGCTCGAAGAAACCGGGGTAGCGGTTCTGCCCGGCGTCGCGTTTCAGCGGCCGGCCGAAGAGCTGACGGTCCGACTGGCGTATGTGAACTTTGACGGGGCTAAAGCCCTGTCGGCCAGCGAGACGATTCCGCTCGATCAGCCCCTGTCCGACGATTT
>WTHE01000137.1 GCA_011523315.1 Candidatus Binatota bacterium | reverse complement strand
GGGCCTGGAAGAGTTTGTGCGGGTCAGTCTGGGCAAGGTCGGCGAGCGGCTGATTGCCAATCCGCTCGGGCGCGGGGCCGGGGTCATTACGACCATGGTCAAGGCCGACGGCGTGCTGCGGATTCCGCCGCTCGACGAGGGGCTGAACGCCGGCCAGGAGGTGCCGATTGAACTCCTGCGGCCGGCCGAGGAGATTGCCAACTCCATTCTGTTCACCGGCAGCAACGATCTCACCATTGGCGTGCTTGACGATCAGCTGCGCGGCCAGCACCCGGGGTTCAAGATTTCGGCCAGCAATGTCGGCTCGCTGGGCGGCCTCGTCGCTCTCAAACGCGGCGAGGCGCATATCATCGGCAGCCACCTGCTCGACCCGGCCAGCGGCACCTACAACCTGCCCGACCTCAAAAAGCAGGGGCTGGTGTCCAAGGTCGTGGTGCTGAACCTGGTGATCCGCGAGCAGGGGCTGATCGTGCCCAAGGGCAATCCCAAAAAATTGCGCGGCATCAAGGATCTGGCCCGCAAGGGCCTGCGCTTCGTCAACCGTCAGCCCGGGGCCGGCACCCGGATCTTGCTCGACTACACCCTGGCCAAACTCGGCATCGCGCCGGACGCCATCCACGGCTACGAGCACGAAGAAGTCACCCATATGGCCGTGGCGGTTGCCGTTGCCAGTGGGCTGGCCGACACCGGGCTCGGCGTCAAATCGGCCGCCAAAGCCCTCGGTCTGGACTTTATCCCGGTCGAGCGCGAGGACTATGACCTCATTTTTCTCAAAGACTTCTTCAATTCCGACACCGGCCAGAAGCTGGTCGCGGTGATCCGCTCCGACGCATTCAGACGGGCGGTCGAGCGCCTGGACGGCTATGACACGGCCAAGACCGGCAGCCTCAAAAGCCCGGCTCCCAAACGGGCGGGCAAGAAACAGGCAGACAAGAAACCTGCGGCCCGGCGCACCGCCTAGGAACTCGTTCCGTTCTCCTCCGCCATGATCGACTTCAGCCCGCCCGCCCATGTCCAGACCGCAGTCGGCGATATCAAGCGCTTTATCGCCGACGACATCAGGCCCATGGAGCGCGAGTTGGCCGACTATCTGACCAACGAGCACCTGTACCTGCAAGCCGACGGCCGTCTCGCCCCGCCGATCCTGGCCGCCCAACGGACCATCCGCAAAATGTCTGCCGAACGCGGCCTGTACGCCCTGCATATGCCGACCGAGGTCGGCGGCGGCGGCTTCAGTCTGACCGATATGTTCTTTGTCCACGAGGCCGTCTATCAGCACGGCATTGGGCTCAGCCAATGGATGCTGTCGTGGACCGAGGGGCCCAACCAGATGCAGATGTGGCTGAGCGAGGAGCAAAAACAGCGCTACCTGCTGCCGCTGGTCCGGGGTGAGCAGACCGCGGCCTACGCCATCACCGAGTATCGGGGCGGCTCGGACGTGCTGGGCATGCAGACCCGAGCCGAGCGGCGCGGCGACGGCTGGAGTCTGAACGGCACCAAAGCGTATATCACCAACGCCCAGTATGCGGACCAGATCTTTGTCTGCGCGCTGACCGAGCCCGACAAGGGCAGCGCGGGTGCGACCGCCTTTATTGTTGAGAACGACGCCCCGGGCCTCAGCATCGGTCGCACCTATCGGACGATCATGGACGACGGTATGACCGGCGAGCTGATCTTTGACGACTGCCGGGTGCCGCTGGACAACACCTGGGGACGCGAGGGTCAGGGCTTTTACCTCAGCATGGGCATGATTAACTGGATTCGTGTCCGCCGGGGCGGCATGTGCAGCGGCCTGGGCCAGTATCTGCTCGACCGCTGCATTGACTACACCAAAAACCGCCAGGCGTTTGGCGGCCCGCTGAGCCGTTTTCAGGCCCTGCAGTGGATGATGGTCGATTCTTATCTCGACGTGCAGGCGATGCGCAGCATGGCCTTGCACAGCCTGTGGACGGCTGACCAGGGCAATCTGTGGGCGCTCAAGGTTGACCCGCAGCTGATCCAGACCGTGTGTGGCCTGAAAGTCTTCTGTGACGAGGCCCTGTACCGGGTCGCCGACCGGGCCGTGCAGCTGCACGGCGCCTACGGGCTGAGCAAGGACTCGGGGATTGAAAAAATCTTTCGGATTGCCCGCAACCTGCGCATTCCGGGCGGCACGGACGAAATCCAGCGGGTGAATATCGCCAAGGCCCTGGGTCTGTGAGGGCGGTCATTCAAAAAGATCGCTGTGAGAGCCGGTGCGTTCGAGCCGGAGATGCTGCTCATCGGCCGAATAGATCAATATCCAGTCGGGCTCAAGGTGACAGTCCCGACAATTTTTCCACTCACCAGCCAGCGCATGGTCACGGTATCTGGGCTCAAGAGCCTGCCCGCTTGCCAGACGAGTAACAACGGCTTTCAGCTTCTCAATATCTTTCCTGCGCTTGCGCAGGCGTTTGACATCTTTTGCAAATTGCCTGGTCTGAGAGAGCTGTTTCATTGCTCCCAGCTCTCGAACATGTCTTCCAGCGTGTCGAAGGTTTCCACGCCCTCCCCTGTGCGGCTTTTCTCAAGCGTCTGTTTTGTCAGGGCATTCGGAATCAGGACGGGAAACGGCAGGCCCCCGTGCAGACAGATCTGACGGTAAAAGAGCCGGATGGCCTCAGTGGGGGTAAGACCGAGTTTTCGGAGGACGCTTTCGGCCTGTTTCTTGGTCTGCGGCTCCACACGCGCATGAACGACGGCTGATTTATTCATGCGGTCCAGCGTGTCACATATGCAACACACTATCAAGTTCGCCCCATCGTCGTTGATCCGTCTTCGCCACCTTGACAATCCCCCCGCCTGCCCCATACTGCGTCCGAATGAAGACCTCCTCCACGGTGGCCAGGGAACTGGCCGCCCCCCCTCCTCCGCCTCCTACGCAGCGCATTTTTTACGGCTGGATCGTGCTCGGCCTTGCCTTTACCGTTCTGTTCTTCGCCTACGGCATTCAGTTCACGTTCGGGGTGTTCATGCCGGCCATCGAGGCCGATACGGGCTGGGACCGAGCCAGCCTGTCCCTGCCCTACGCCCTGTATGTGTTTCTATACAGCGCTCTGGGAGCCGCCAGCGGCTGGGCGACTGATCGCTGGGGGCCGCGGATAGTGATCCTGAGCGGGGGATGTCTGCTGGGCGGTGGCATTCTGCTGACCAGCCAGGTGCAGGAGCTGTGGCAGCTGTACGTCAGCCTCGGTCTCATTGCCGCCATGGGTATGAGCGCGGCCTTCGTGCCGTGCAACTCCACGGTCGTGCGCTGGTTCATACGGCGCCGGGGCTTGGCGCTCAGCATTTCAACCAGCGGCGGCAGTATGGGCAATTTCCTTTTTCCGCCACTCGCCGCCGCCCTGATCGGCGCCTATGGCTGGCGTTCGGCGTATCTGATTCTGGGCGGTGTCGGCCTGGCCGTCATCGGCCTGTGCGCGGTGTTCATCGTCCGCGACCCACAGCAGCTGAACCTCCAGCCGGACGGCGCTCCCCCCGCGCCGGCACAGGAAGAGTCGCACCGCCACGCCGTCTCCGGGGCGGGCTATACGCTTGCCGAGGCGCGCGGAACGCTTTCTTTCTGGCTGTTGAACCTCGTGTTTACCCTGACCTGGCTGGTCGTGTTCATGCCGTTTATTCACCTTGTTCCGCTGGCCATCGACCTGGGCGTGCCCCAGGTCGGAGCGGCCACGGTGATGAGCGTGATGGGCCTCGGCAGCCTGGGTGGTCGGCTGCTGAGTGGCGCCATCTCCGACCGCCTGGGACGCCTGCCGACCCTGGGCGTCAGCCTGGCCCTGCAAGTACTGGCCTTTGTCGGCTTTATGTTGAGCAGCGACCTGCGCCTGCTGTACCCCAGCGCGCTGATCTTCGGCCTGGCCTACGGCGGAGCGGCCACCCTGTTTCCGGCCATTGTGGGCGATTTTTTCGGTCTCATATCGGTCGGTGCGATTGTCGGCTTCATCTTTGCCGTTGCCGGCTCGACCGCCGCCTTCGGTCCCTATATCGCCGGCTACCTGTATGACGCCAGCGGTTCGTATCAGACAGCTTTTCTGCTCGGAGCGGGGCTCAACCTGCTCGGTCTGGGGGTGCTCTTTTTTGTGAGAAAGCCGCCGACCAAAGGGGTCGTTTCAGCTCCCGCAGCCTTCGCTTACGGCAGGTGAACCTGGCGTCGCTCTTGTCGTTTGCGGTCGCTCAGGATATGGCACACCCAAGTCCAGGCCAAGTCCAGGCCAAGTCCAGGCCAAGTCCAGGCCAAGTCCAGGCCAAATCCAGACGAGGAGGAAGCCATGCTACGCGCACGGGTAAACGGCGTCGAGTTAGTCTACGAGTTGAACGGCTCGGGCGAGCCCCTGGTCTTGATTCACGGGGCGCAGAGTGACCGCAGTATTTTTGCCGGCCTGCTGCCCACCTTCACCGACCGGTTTCAGGTCTTGAGCTTTGATCAGCGTGGCTCGGGTCAGAGCGAAAAGCCCGATATGGACTACACCATCGCCCTGCTGGCCGATGACACCGCCGCCCTGCTGGACGAGGTCGGGTTCGATTCGGCCCATATCATCGGCGTGTCCATGGGCGGCATGATCGCCCAGGAGTTTGCCCTCCGGCACCCGGCCAAGGCGCGCAGCCTAGTCCTCGGCTGCACCACCCCCGGCGGTCCCCAGGCTGTCCCGCTGTCCGGCGAGGGCATCGCCAACGCCTACTCGACCAAAGAGATGTCGGCCGAAGAGCGCGGCCGGGCTCTGGCCGAGGCAGCCTTTACCACCGGCTATATTGAGGCCCACCCGGAGGTCATTACGGCCATGATTGAGGCCCGCCGCAACCGGCCGATTGACCCGGTCGGCTTCGGTCATCGGATGAAAGCCGCCTTCAGCCACGATACCTACGACCGCCTGCCCAGCATCGCCTGTCCGACCCTGGTGCTGACCGGCAAACAGGACGCCCTGATCGCCTGGGAAAATTCCAGCTTGCTGGCCGAACGGATTCCCGGCGCCGCGTGTGTGGTGCTGGAGCCGGCCGGGCATGTGTTCTGGATTGAGCAACCCGAGCAGTCGCGCCGGGCCATCCTGGATTTTTTGCACCACCACACCGCATGAGGGACGCCGTATGTCACAGCGACCGCTGACAAAAGACAGCCAAGCCCGCACTCTGCGCGGCTGGATGCTGGGTTTGCACGCGACCCATATTATCGATGTTGGCGGGCGGCTGGGCTATTTTTCGGCCCTCCGCCAGCGGGCCGGCAGGGCGACCGCAGCCGAGTTGGCGACCGCCCACAACCTCGACCCGTGGCGCACCGCAGTGTGGTGTAAAGCCGCCTGCACGGTCGGTATTCTGCGGGCGACCGACGAAATAGAGGATACCTCCTACAGCTTTGCGCCGTTCATGGACGAACTGCTGGCCGACAACGCGCCCGACCTGCTGACCTCGCACGTGCTGGCCAGCCTGGCCCGCGATTATCCGGGCTATCCCGAGGCGTTTCGGACCGGAGCGACCAAGACCTTTCACGACCACGACGAAGACTTCTTCGCCCACCAGGGGCGGATCTCGGCGCTACGCGCCCCGCTGATACTGGCCGCCGCCCGGCGACTGTCCGGCGTCGAAGAGCGTCTGAGCGCGGGCGGCACGATCATGGATATCGGCTCGGGCAGCGGAACGGTTCTGGTCAGCTTTGCCGAAGCCTTTCCCGGCTGTCAGGTGATCGGCATCGAGCCCCTGCCGTATTTTGTCCACAGCTCACGCCAGCGCCTGGCAGAGCGGGGTCTGGCCCAGCGGGTTCGGGTCGAATCGGTCGGCGGCGAGGGGATGGACTTCGAGCGGACGGCCGATCTGATCACCATGGTCCAGGTCTTTCACGAGCTGCCGGATACGGAAAAAATCGCCATTCTGCGCCGCTGCCATCACGCCCTCAAACCCGGCGGCAGCCTGCTGCTGGTCGACCGCTGTGCGCCGGAGAGCGCCCACGACATTCAGGACCGGCGCTTCAGCATGAGCATCCTGGAGCAGTGGTTTGAGGTCACCTGGGGCAATATCGTCAACACCCGGAGCGAAATCCTGGCCATGCTGCGCCAGACGGGTTTCAGCGTCAGCCAGGAAAACCCCGACATGGTTCCGACCTATTGGTCGTTTGTAGCGGACAAGAGCTGAGGGCCGCAGGCGGTCCCCCGGAGCGTCGTATGTCTCGACTTGGCATGGTTGTGTATCACGGCATTGAAAGTGGCCCCGAGCTGGCCGAGTACGGCCGGATTGCCGAAGGAGCGGGGTTCGACTCGCTGTGGGTCACCGAGCGCTATTTTCACGAGGAAACCTTCTCACTGTTGGGCTATCTGGCGGCCGTCACCCGGACGCTCAGGCTCGGTGTCGGGGTGGTCAATCCGTATACCCGCAACCCGGCCCTGCTGGCCATGGCTGCGGCGACTTTGGACCGGCTCAGCGGCGGGCGGCTGGTGCTGGGCCTGGGCCGCAGCGAGCCGGCGGTCATTCAGGACAAAATGGGCATTCGGTATGGCAAGGCCGGCGCGGCCATGGAGGGGGCGGTCAGCCTGCTGGGCCGTCTGCTGGCGGGTCAGCGGGTGAGCGCCACGGCCGGCCCGTTCCGCCTGTCCAACGCCAAGCTGTCGCCCGAGCCGATTCGGAAAACGCCGATTTATCTGGCCGCCATCGGCCGCAAGGGCCTGAGGCTGGCCGGCGCGATTGCCGACGGGGTGGTGCTGAACGCCTATGTGCCGACCAGCTATGTGGGCTATGCGGTCGAAGAAATCCGTAGCGCCGCGCGAGCCGCCGGCCGCGACCCGGCCGCGATTGACATCAGCTGCATGCTTGTCGTCCGCCTCACCGACGAGCCGCAGCGGCTGTACCCGGGGCTGAAAAGGCGCCTGGCGCGTCTGTTGGACGAGGATTTTGTCGGAGAAATCCTGCTCGAAAAAGGCGGCTTTGACCCGGGCATTCTGCCACCCCTGCGGGCGGCCTACCGCAGCCGGGATGAAGACACGGCGGCCAAACTGGTCACCGACGAGATGGTGAGAGCGTTCTATGTCATCGGGCCGGCCGACACCTGCAAGGAACGCATCAACGCCTACCGGGCGGCCGGGGTCGACGCGCCCCTGCTGTTGCCGCGTCTGGAGGAGTATCGCAAGGTGGCCGAGGCCCTGCGAGACTAGCCTCCGCCCCACCGACCTCCAGCCACAGTGCTTGACAAACAGGTGGGAGGGAAAAGATCCAGGAGGACGTTACGGAGCCCATGTTTGACGGCAATGCCCCACTGACGACCTACGAACAGGCCAGCCTGAGCTTCAGCAGGCCAACGTGGATGCTGTGCTGGCCGGCGTGGACGCCCAGCAGGCCGGCAATGAGATCGCTTTATGGGTCGGCGTTGGCCAGACAGCCGTGGCCCTGACCGTCGGCTTGATCCAGGCCGGCGTGGTAGGCTGGGGCATTCGCTACATGGCACGCATGAGTGAGCGGCGCGAACAGCAGCACGCTGACCGCCATACCGAAACGATGCGAGCCTTAGATCATCAACACACGGCCACCATGCGGGCTTTGGAAGCGCTGATCGAGCGCACCGCCCCGCGCCAAGCCTAGCAGCCAGCGGCCTGGGACGCTTCTGGGCCAGAAGGAAAGCGCCGATGTCCCGATTCTGCGCAGGCCGTATTCTTCACTTTTGCCCTTTGACTTTTGACCTTTGACTTTTGACTTTTCTGTCACTTCGTCCAACTGGCCTTCACCCCGGCCAAAAAATCAAGCACAGCCAGCCCAAAGGCATCGTTCTGGTCTCCGGCCACCATATGGCCCGCGCCCGAGACATCCACGTACTGGGCGTGGGGCACGGCGTGGCGAAACTCGTCGGCGGTCTCTTCACTGACCACATCGCTGATTTTTCCGCGCACCAGCAGGGTCGGAACGGTCAGGCCCCGAGCAGCCGCCAGCATCCGCTCGGGGTCGCGTCGCAGCCGGGCCGGGCTCAGCATCTGGGGGTCCCAGTGCCAGCGGTAGCGGCCGTCTTCGCCCTTGCGCAGATTTTTTTCGAGTCCGCTCAGATTCTTGGGTCGTGGCCGGTGGGGCAGATAGGCGGCAACATAGTCGGCCGCCTCTTCGAGGTCGGCAAAGCCATTCGGCCGGCCGGTCATGAAGGCTCGGATGCGGTCAACCCCCTCCTGCTCCACCCGGGGCGTGATATCCACCAGCACGACGGCCGAACTGACCGGCTCGGCCGACTCACCCTCGGTCAGCAGCGAGGTCATGCCGCCCAGCGAGGCACCGATCAGGACCGGCCGCTGGCTGAAATGGCCCAGGATTTTGTGGAGATCCGCCACATAGGCGTCGATATTATAGTTACCGTCCGGCGCCCAGTCGCTGTCACCGTGGCCGCGCAGGTCGATTGAGACCGCATACCAGCCCTGCTCGGCCAGGGTCCGCGCCGTCCCGCCCCAGGCGTAACGGGTCTGTCCCCCGCCGTGCAAGAGCAGAACCGGCGGGGCGTCGCTCGCCCCCCAGGCATCGGCGGTCAGCCTCAGTTGAGTCTCGACCTGATAGTGGATCTTTTGCGGAGAACCGGTGTTGTGTCCTGCCATCGCACTTCCTTGTGTCTCAAAATGATGCCGCAGCCTAACAGGACGCCAGGTCCAAGACAAGTCTTATCCAACTGAACGCTCAGTCAGCCAGCCCCGCCTATTGACCCGGCCGAGAGAATTGAGTACCGAGCCAGGAGCACCCGACGGGTGTTTGGGAAGGAACGGACAGGATGGCTGACAGCACAAATTTTACGGCCGACCCGCAGTACGCGGGCTGCGACCAGATCACGACGGTCGGCGCCAGGGTGCTCAACAGCCGACGCGCGTTTCGGGCGCAGTCTCAGCTGGTGTGGGCGGTGCAATGCGCGGGCAGAGCCTATCTGCAACGGCGTTCCGGGCAGCATCGCTCTGGGCCTAGTCCAGACGCCACTCCCTGGCAGCGGCTCCAGTCGGCCTATGGACGGATCAGGGTGCCGATTCCTGAGGGTCATGCGGCCCGCAGCCGGGTTGCCCGGCTTGAGACCGGCGACGCCGCCGACCTTGTCTACATCGGGGTTGAGGATCTGGACGCCGGCGGCCTGGGCTCAAAGTTTGTGGTGGCTTTTTCCGAGCGTCCGGCTGCGGTCGAGAACCTGCCGTCGCTGGCTACTCTGCCCGATCACAGCTGGCAACCGGCCGTCCTGCCGACCGACCAGGCGCTACGCTGGTCGGGGCCGCCGGCCGAGAGCATCGAAGCCCTGGCGGTCCAGGCGAGTCTGATGTCGATCAACCGTTCCAAAGCGTTTGACCGACAGCTGGGCGTGGCGCCTGAGCAGACCGGAAAGGGCAGGCGGCTGTATATGGCGCTCGATCTGCGGATCGACCGCCTGGCGGAGTGGCCCCGCACGCCTGACGAGCCGCTGGTGGCCTACCACCGGACCGAGCTGTTACAGCCGGATTCCGGCTCACACCTGCACCAGCTGCTGCTCGCCCCGGTCGCCAGCCGAGAGTTCTTATGCCGGGCGGTGGTGCACATTGTGCGGATAGGGCCGCGCCAGGACACGGCGCGGCCGTGGGGGACGATTACCGCTGCCGGGGTGGCCACCAAGCCACAGCGGCTGGACGGGCTGTTCTTCTACCCGGCACTCGACTTTGTGGCCTGAGAGAAATCGGCCGACGCGCGGCCCTTGGTAAACACAAAGCTCTGGCCCATGTCGGCCCGTATGTTCTGCATATGGGTGACGTACTTGGGGAAGCCGCCGTTGTAGTTGCCGTCCTGGCGACGCTGAAACTCGCCCTCGAAGTTGTAATAGC
>WTHE01000314.1 GCA_011523315.1 Candidatus Binatota bacterium | reverse complement strand
ATGTCCTGGGGATCACACGCCGGCAGCGCCAGCCGGTAGCGCAGCTGTCCATCCTCAACGGCGCGTTCTATGTGCGGACTCCAGCCCTGCTGCTGCAAGCCAGAAGTCGGACCGTCCTGAGCCGCAGACCGTTCCACCGGCGGTGGCTGGTCCGTCTGTGGGAGGGACGCTGCGGCGTCACGAACGGGCGGCTGCTCATCGGCCAGCGGCAGGCTGTCGCGCCACAGAAAGGTGAGCAGCTCTTTGAGATGGGCGCGCCAGTTCGTCCAGTTGTGGCCGCCGACCAGCTCTTGAAACAGACACGGACAGCCCTTGGCTTCGAGCAGCGGTACGAGCTGATGATGAGCCGGAATGAACTGGGGTTCGTACTTGCCGACATCAAAATAAAACGCCACCTTGGCCCGCAGCTTACTCACCAGATCCGGCAGCAGCTTGGCCTCCACGCGCTGACTGCGGGGAATGGCGAAGCGTCGGCGCAGATCGGTCGCCTGATCGCTGTGCAGCAGAAACAGGGCGCTCGACTGTCCGCCGACCTTGGAGAACAGGTGCGGATAGGCGAGTCCCAGATAGGTGGACATCAGCCCGCCCATGGAGGCGCCCATCGTCCCCCGCGCCTCCCGGTGATCGAGCGTGCGGTAATGGCTGTCAATATGGGGGATCATTTCCTGTTCGAGAAAGCGGGCATAGTCATCGTTAGCCCAATACTCGCGGATGCGTTCGCCAGGATTCATCATGACCGCCATCAGCGGCGGAACCTCACCAGCCTGAATGAGATTATCGAGCACGGTCGCCAGACGGGCCCGGGTCAGATACTCGCCCCCGTCGTGGACATACATGGTCGGGTAGCGGGTCGTCCTGGCCTGCTCATAGTTGGGCGGCATGTAGACATACACCCGGCGGGTGTTGCGCATGACCGCGCTCTGAAAGTCGAACTCCTCGACCTCGCCATGCGGGATGCCGGCCACCTGTTCGAGTTCCGGCGGATCGCGCAAGTCGCCGATAATAAAGTAGGAATTCTGCTCGCCGACGCCGTTATCGACCGCATTGGGGCAGAACGGGTCAGACACCCACTCTCCGTCGACGATGAACTTATACTCCACCCGGGCCGGTCCCTGCACGTCGACCGTCAGATAAAAGAAGCCGGTCTTGCCCAGGGGCGAAAGCGGCATGCCGGTCTGCCCCCACTGGGTCAGCTCGCCGGTCAGGGCGACCCGCCGGGCATCCGGGTCGTAGTAGACAAAATGAACCGCATCCTCATCAATCATGGGCGAGCCGACAGCTTTGAGGACTTGCAGAAAGCGCTCGACCTCCTCGCCCCGCTGGCCGTTTTTTTCGGCTTCCTCCAGACGCTTCTTCCAGGTCGGAAAAGATGGCGCCGCCTCCTCATAGCGCGGTGTCCGATTCTCCATAGCAGCCTGCTCTCCTTCGTCGGTATGGTGTGTGTTGTATCCTGATCCCGGCCGTGAAGAAAGCCGCTCAGAGCCTCGGCGTCCACAGACGGCATCAAGCGGCCAGCCTGACCTAGACCGGATCGGCCACCCGCACCGGTCTGGCCGCCGCCGGCTGCGCGGCGGAGGGTCTTTGCGCCGGGCTGGGCCAGAAGACAGCCGGATCCAAATCCTGAAACAGTCGGTGCTGACGTTCCATCCGCTCCAAGCCGCGCCAGTCCCGGTCAGCAAGCGGCCGTCCGGCCCGGTGCTGTTCGACCATCCGTACACAGTGCTGAAAGTTCTCCGCGTGCAGCCCGATCCGCTCTTCGGCATGGTCCGGCGTCACCCGCCGGGTCAGCATGAAGGGCCAGTCCGAGGCTTGCAGCAGGAGGAGTTCCCGGCCGGCCTGCCGCAGGATACGCCGCTCGTGCGGGTCAGGCGTCTCGCCGAGCGCAGCCTGACCCAGCCGCTGCATTGCGCTCTCGGCCTGGTACACCTGACGCCACAACGCCCGCGTCGCATCGTTCAACCAGCCCCGATGATCCCCGCCCTCGCCCCACGATGACTCGACGAGATCAAGCGGATGCCGAACCGGGCTGTGGTCCAGAAA
>WTHE01000391.1 GCA_011523315.1 Candidatus Binatota bacterium | reverse complement strand
CCTCCCAGCTGAACAGGCGGGTCGGCGAGAGCAGCGCCTTGGCCGTAATAAAGGCCAGCAGCGGGCCGACGGCAACGCCCTGTTTGAGGAGGGCGGCGGCAATCGGAAACACCACATACGGGCCGCCCGGCATGAGCAGGCCGAGCAGCCAGGCGATCAGGATGCCGCGAAACCCGGCCTGTTCGCCCATCCATTTGACGAGCAGTTCGCGGGGAACCAGGACATTAAAAAATCCGGCCAGACAAAAGCCGAGCAGCAGCGGCAGCCACACGCCGCGCAACAACTCAAAGCTGGCCTGCAGGCCCTTGAGCGGCAGGTCGGGGCCTTTGACAAAAGCCCAGCCGACCAGGGCCAGGGTCAGCCCGCCCATGACAAGCACTGCGGAGTCCACGCCTTGTTTTCCCTTTGAACCGCCGGCTTGACCACCAGGCTTGCCCGGCGAGTCGGACGCCTGGGCGTCTTTTGGCTTGGCACTCATGAACGAGCCGCCAGGCGCCGGCTGTTTTTCATATCGCGGTAGACCAGCTGTGGCTGGTCCTCCACCGGCTCGGCTGCGGCCCGCAGCACGACCTCATGCCGGGGCGAGAGTTTGCACACCGGGTCGGTGGCCGCCGGGTCGCCGGTCAGCAGAAAGGCTTGACACCGACAGCCGCCAAAATCCTGCTCCTTATGCGGACAGCTGCGGCACGGCTCCTGCATCCAGTCGTAGCCGCGAAAGGCGTTCAGCCCCGGTGAGTCGCGCCAGATTTCGGCCAGCGGCCGGGTTTTGACGCTCTCAAAGCGCAGCTGCTCAATCGCGTGTGCGGCGTGGCAGGGCAGGACTTCACCGGTCGGCGTGATGCACATATAGCTGCGCGCCCAGCCGCCCGAGCAGGCCTTGGGCGCGTCTTCGTAATAGTCGATTTTGACAAAGGCAATCTCCATCGTGCCGGCGTACTTGTCGCGGGCTGCCCGGGCGATGGCCTCGGCGCGCTCATAGCGGTCACGGGGCGGCAGCAGAGCCCGGCGGTTTTCAAACGCCCAGGCGTAGTACTGGGTGTTGGCCAGCTCGATCCGCTGGGCGCCCAGTTCCGCAGCCTGGTCGATCAGCTCGGGCACGTGGTCGATGTTCAGACGGTGCAGGACGACATTGATCGTCAGCGGATAGCCGAGCTGTTTGATCAGCCGAGCGACTTCGAGCTTCTTGTCGTAGGACGTGAGGCCGGCCACCAACTCGGCCGCTTCGCGCTCGGTGTCCTGGAGGCTGAGCTGAATGTGGTCCAGGCCGCAGTCGCGAAATTCTGTGAGCTTGGCCTCGCTGAGCAGCGTCCCGCCGGTGATCAGGTTGGTGTACAGATCGCACGCCCGGGCGTGCCGAATCAGGGCCGGGATATCCTTGCGGACCAGCGGCTCACCGCCCGACAGATGGACCTGGACAACGCCCAGGTCGGCCGCATCGCTAAAGGTCTGACACCACTGCTCGGTGCTGAGTTCGTCCTGCATGGCGTGGAACTCGAGCGGGTTGGAACAGTACAGACACCTGAGCGGGCAGCGGTAGCTCAGTTCGGCGACCAGGGTGTAGGGGCGCGGGACGGGCATCTAGTCCTCCAGCAGCCCGCGTGTGCGGATGCGGGTCAGCAACTGCATGACGTTGTCCTCGACCACCTGGCGCTCGGCGCTGGGAAACTTGTCCAGCAGGGCGTCGACGATCTGAGCCAGCGTCCGTTCTCCATCACACAGCTTGAGCACCTCGGCTGCGGTGGCGTTCAGCTTGAGCGCGGCTTCGGGAAACATCAGCATGTGTTGCTGCTCGATCTTGTCCCACCGCAGACGGGCTTTTGCGGCCAGCCGGGGACGCCAGGTTTCTTGCGGCTCAGACATACGCGTGCCTTTGGACGACGGTCTCATTCCCCCCACAGCGGCGGCAGCAGGCCCGGCGAGACATACGCGAAATGGACGGCGTCGAGCAGGCACCACAGGATATGGCACTTGGTTTTCAGGGCCAGGATGGCCTGCTCCTGCTGCTCCCGCGTGTGACACTCTTGAATCACATACTCGAGGCCGAATTCAACGTCGCGCGGCGCCTGGCTCAGGCGGGCGCGAAAATACTCCAGCCCCTGCTGTTCGACCCACGGGTAGTACTCCTCGAAGGCCGGCAGGCGCCGCGCCATCAGGCTCGGGGCAAACAGTTCGGTCAGCGACGAGGCTACGGCCTCCATCAGCGAGTGGTCTTTGACATAGGTCA
The DNA here is from genome assembly GCA_011523315.1 of Candidatus Binatota bacterium. Classification (GTDB taxonomy): domain Bacteria; phylum Desulfobacterota; class Binatia; order Bin18; family Bin18; genus JAAXHF01. The sequence continues at coordinate 7,579 of WTHE01000391.1, read as the reverse complement.
GATAGGCGTCAACCGCAAAGCGCACGCCGGGCAGCACATAGCGCAGCGCAACCATGTCTTGGCGCGCAAGACCGGCCGCCTCACCCAGGACCAGCCACTTATGGATCCCGCCGTCGGGGTTGTCGGTGGTGCCGTCGTGGTCGAGAATGCGCTGAATCCAGGCCCGCCGAACCGCCGGGTCTTCGATGCGGGCCATGATCGCCGCGTCTTTTTTGGGGATGATTGTCTGGTAGTAGAAGCGGTTCTCAATCCAGGCCTGCAGCTGACGCCTGGTCAGCCTGCCCTCGTGCATCAGAATATGAAACGGATGCTTGTCGTGGTAGCCGGCCTCGCCCACCGCGCGCAGGCGCTGGACGAACTCTTCCCGGCTCCACATGTGTGTTGCACTCACGGCTTACACCTCGAAGTCCATGCCATCGAAGGCCACCTCCCAGCCGGCCGCTTCAACCGCCCGGCGCTGGGCCGAGTCCTCGATGAGTACGGGGTTGGTATTGTTCAGATGGGTGTAGATCTTCCGCACCCTGTCCAGGGCGGCCAGCCCTTCGAGGCTGCCGTCCGGTCCTGTCATCGGGATGTGACCCATTGACAGGGAGGTCTTCTGGGCCAGACCGACGCTGATCATCTCGTCATCGGTCCAGCACGTGCCGTCCAGAAAGAAGGCGTCACAGTTCCGGAGATAGGCCATCACGCTGTCGTCCAGGGCCTTGATGCCCGGCACATAGACCAGCGAGCGGCCGCTGCGACAATCGCTGATTCTGTAGCCGACCGCGGCCTCGCTCCAGTCCGACACCCGGCCCAGCAGATAGGCCGGCGCCCGGCCGGGAACGACAAAGGCTTCATAGCTCAGCCCGCTCGGCTGGCCATCGACCCCGATCAGATCGTGGGCCGCGCCATACTCCAGGCCGTGCCAGGTACAGCGGGGCGGGGCACACACCGTCCGAAACATGGCATTTGTTTCCAGCAGCCAGGCCTGGACCTGCCGGCTGGCGTACAGGCTCAGCGGCTGTGACTCCCTGAGCGACAACAGACCCGCGACGTGGTCGATTTCGGCGTTGGTCAACAGGACGGCGGAGATGGGCGTGTGGCGTGGGCTGTGGGCGGGTTCGAGGGCGGAAAAGGCTTGAATCTGCTGGCGGATGTCGGGGCCGGCATTGATGAGAACCCAGCCCTGGCCGTCGGCGCTGACGGCTATCGAGGCCTGGGTTCTGGCCTGGGCCTTGACCGTGCCGGCCCGAAAGTCATGACAGTTCGGACAGTTACAATTCCATTGGGGGAAGCCGCCTCCGGCTCCAGAGCCTAGGACGTGGACCCGCACACGCTCTTCCTTTGGGTAGATGCAAAAACGGGCTTCTCCGTCGCCGGGGAAGCCCGTTTTCAGCAAGGCGGATTGCTCGGAGCTACTCCGAGATCAAAATGTACATGCTGACTTCAGCGTCCATCCGAATTTCTTCAAAATCAGGCATCGTCCATTCCACGGCAGAAACCTCCTTCTCAGGCTGGTAGGTGCGCAAACCTTAGCCCATGAAGACAGACTTGTCCACAGGCGAGAATCGAGTTGAGCAGCACACTACCGATTCCGGTCAAAAAGTCAAGCCGCCGCCGGCCCTCAAGGCCGTTGCACCATGCCTGTCTCCTGGAGTTTCGGGATCTTGCTACCAGGTCAGAGTGGAAGAAAACAAATCCGATTGATCCACTCGTCTGCTTCAGAGGCAGACCAGATCAGCAGTAAATCCTCCACCGCAGAGAAAAGGGGAAGACGTTGCGGAATGACGATGAGGCCAGGGCTTGTCTTCGATGGGATAAAATCAGCAAAATGACGTGGCATAGTTGTCTGATCATGTGAGACAAGCACCCGTCCTTCTGCCATCGCCACAGCCAATACATCCTGATCAGGAAGCCCGGCCAGAGCTGCTTCTGTCGCAGTCTGGAAGTCAACCTGTGGCTCGTGGCGTATGAGTGACCAAAGGATGATCTGGTTCAGGTCAGCGTCGGCCTGAAAGCGAACTTTCATGGACGTGCAGCCGGCCCTCGGGATCGGGCAGCGGCGAGCTTTTGGTAGAAGGTGGGGTCGGCGTCTCGGGCGGCTTGCCTGAGCGCCTCGAATGTGGCTTCGGCTTTCGCCAAGTACGTATCGATTTCAGAGCGATTGGCGAGGTAGAACGCAATCGAGCCATATACCTGTTCAAGGCTCAGAACGGGAAAAGACTGGGCGATGCTCTCGGCGGTCTGCCCCGCCAGAAAAGCGTAGACAATGGAATCCAGTGAAACGCGCGTGCCCGCTACCCAATAGCCGTTCTCACGCTGCTCGACATAGACAGGATTCATGATGGCTCGAATCTGTAACACTTGGAACTTCTGCTTTCAAGCGGCGATGATCTTGTCGAAGCCGGCTACGGTCGGCCCGGCATTTCTGCTAGACTGCCGGCCCAGTGCCGCCGGACAAGGACGCTAGCCCATGAATATTCAGATTTTTGGTCTCAAAAAATGTGCCGATACGCGCAAAGCCCAGCGTTTTTTCAAGGAACGCCGGATTCGTTTTCAGTTTGTCGATCTGGCCGACAAAGGGCTGTCAAAGGGCGAGCTGCGCTCGGTCGCGGCCAGCGTGCCGCTCGACCAACTCCTCAACCGTTCCAGCCGGCGCTTTGTCGAGCGTGGTCTGGCCCACGCCGCGCTTGACCCCGGACGGGTCGAGGCCGTGCTGCTTGAAGAGCCCCTGCTGTTCACCACCCCGGTCGTGCGCAACGGCAGACAGGCGACGGTCGGCTATTGTCCGCAGGTGTGGAAAGGCTGGGAGTGAGAAGACCCAAGACTCTCGGCGAGGGCCGGGTTTCAGCCCGACCCTCAGCCCGGTCTCAGGCCAGGGGTTCCGGGGCGTGCGGAATCTCCCGCCACTGCCTGGGGTCGTGGCCGTAGATGATCGTGGCGCCGCTCTTATCCCGCAGGTCTCGCAGCGTGGCCAGCGACTTGTACATCTCGGCCTCGTCAAAGGCAATCGACGGCAGCAGATTCTCGTCCATGTTCTTTTGGGTGTAGCAGGCGTCGGCGGTCAGCACGATGTCGCTGCCCTTGCTGACCTGCACGCGGAGCGACTGGTGGCCCGGCGTGTGGCCGTGGGTGGGAAACAGCACCAGGCTGCCGTCGCCAAAGATATCCAGCTCGCCCTCAATCTCACGATAGTCCAACTCGTGGTCGTAGTCCTTGGGATCGAACAGGACTTTTTTGAGCAGTTCCGGGTCTCGGGTGGCGCCCAGCTCTTCTTTTTGGACCAGGATGGTCGAATCGGGGAAGAACTCATTGCCGCCGGCGTGATCGAAGTGAAAATGAGAGTTGATGACGTAGCGGATGTCTTTGGGCGTCAGCTTGAACTTGGCCAGCTGGGCGACGATTTCCTGACCCGGCTGGGTGCGTGGCACAAAGACTTTGGCAATCGAGCCCAGCCGCCCGAGCGGGTCATGAATCGCCTGGCAGTGGATGCCGGTGTCAAACACCACGTTGCCCTGGGGATGGGTGATGAGGTAGGACGGGACGGGGATGGTGAACTGTTCGCCTGTGTCCAGGTTCGGAAAAAACAGCTTGCTGTCAAACTCTAAAAATCCGCACGGCATGGAAAAGATCTGGAGCATGCTTCCCTCCTGTGTGGGTACTGACGGCCAGTCATGCCAGGAATAGCAGCCCAGGTCCAGAGCACTTCACGCTGCTGTGTAGCCCTTCGACTTCAGGCGCGCTGCGCCTTACGCTCAGGCCCAACGGTCTTCCGTTCGTGCTGAGCGTAGCGGAGCGAAGTCGAAGCAGGGAGGCCATCACGTCCAGCAGGATGAGAGCGGAACGGCAGGGCTACAGCCTAACGTAAACCGGCCCAGCGCCGGGCCGTTTCCCTTGATCGTGTGGGGAAAAGCCAGTAGGTTGCCCGTCAGCTCTGCCGCAGACCGAAGGGGAGGAGATATGTCGCAAGCCTGTTGGTGGCGTGGGACCGTGGGACTCATCGTTGTGCTGGGGCTGGTCAGCCCGCTCCGCGCACAAGAAACCTCAGACCGGGAAAACGGCGCGCCGCTCGAGCCGGTCAGCCACGAGCGTTTGCTAACCGGTACGGCCGAGCCGGCCGACTGGCTGATGTATGGCGGCAGCTACGATAACTCGCGTTTCAGTCCGCTGGGCGATATCAACCGGGACAATGTCGGCTCCCTCAGCCTCGCCTGGGTGTTTCAGACCGGGGTGCCGTACCAGTTCCAGGCCTCGCCCATTGTTGCCGACGGCATCCTGTACGTGACCGCCGCCTATAACCACCTGTATGCCCTGGACGCCGCAACCGGCGACCCGCTGTGGAAGTACGATCATCCCCTGCCCAGGGATCTGCGCATCTGCTGCGGGCCCGGTAACCGCGGGGTGGCGATTGCCGGCGACACAGTGTTCATGGGCACCCTCGACGCCCGTCTGGTCGCCCTGCACCGTCGGACCGGCGAAGTCATCTGGAACGTGGCGGTTGATGAACACACCGCCGGCTTCAGCGTCACCGCCGCACCGCTGGTGGTCAGGGATAGCGTCGTGGTCGGCGTTGCCGGCGGGGAGTACGGCATACGCGGCTATGTGGACGCTTATGACGTGAAAACCGGGCAGCGACAGTGGCGGACGTATACCGTCCCGGCCGAGGGCGAACCCGGGGCCGAGACCTGGGCTGGCGACTCGTGGAAGCACGGCGGCGGACCGACCTGGGTGACCGGAGCCTACGATGCCGAGCAGGACCTGGTGTACTGGGGCGTCGGCAATCCGGCGCCCGACTGGAACGGCGACGGGCGTGAGGGCGACAACCTGTACACCAGCTCGGTCCTGGCGCTGGACCCGGCAACCGGCCAGATCAAATGGCACTTCCAGTTTACCCCCCACGACATCTGGGATTACGACGGCAATACCGGCCTGCTGCTGGTCGATGTGCAGCGCAGCGGCAAGACGGTCAAAGCCCTGGCCCAGCCCAACCGTAACGGCTACCTGTACGTCCTGGACCGCGCCACCGGCGAGTACCTGCACGGCTCCCAGTATGTCGAGCGCCTGAACTGGGCCAAAGGGCTGGACGAAACGGGCCGACCCATCGTCAACCCCGAATTCGTGCCCACCCAAGACGGCGGGAAGCTCATTTGCCCGGGCGCGCCGGGCGGCCAGAACGGTTCGTACACCGCCGCCTACAGCCCGCTGGCCAAGCTCCTGTTCGTGCCGGTCATCGAGAGCTGCATGGAGATGCTGAAGGCCAAGGCGACGTTTATTCGCGGCATTCCATACTGGGGCGGAGGACCGGGCAAGACCCAGGGCGACGACGGTTCGTCCTACGGCCACCTGGCGGCGATTGATCCCACCAGCGGGGAAACCAAGTGGCGCTATGTTGACGACTATCCCCTGGTCGGCGGCACTCTGGCTACGGCCGGCGGTCTGGTCTTCACCGGCAACCAGCACGGCTACGCCATGGCCTTCGATGATCGCAGCGGCGAGGTGTTGTGGAAATTCCAGACCGGCTCGACCGTGCGTGGTCAGCCGATTACCTACAAGGTCGGCGGCCGCCAGTATGTCGCCGTGCCCAGCGGGGCCGGCGGACTGGTCGTCACCTTTGTTGGCGAGAACGCCGCTATCAACAAGGGCAGCGCCCTGGCCGTGTTTGCCCTGCCCGAATGAGGAGGAACAATGCAAGCCGTGTCCCGAACCCTGTTCGCCGTGTGTGTGGTGCTGCTGGCCGCCGACGAAGCCCGGAGCGAGGCCGATTCCGCGCTCAAGCCGGTCACCCCGCAGCGGCTGCTGACCGGCACGGCCGAGTCGCGCGACTGGCTGATGTATGGCGGCAACTACGACAACACCCGTTTCAGTCCGCTGACCGATATTGACCGCAGCAACGTCAAAAAACTCAGCCCGGCCTGGGTCTTCCAGACCGGGATTCCCTACCAGTTTCAGGCCGCGCCGATTGTGGCCGACGGGATGATGTATGTCTCGGCCGCCTACAACCACGTGTACGCGCTTGACGCCAAGACGGGCGAGGTGGTGTGGAAATACGATCACGACATGCCGAGCGATGCCCGCATCTGCTGCGGGCCGGGCAACCGTGGCGTGGCCATTGCCGACAATACCCTGTACATGGGCACCCTGGACGCTCGCCTGGTCGCCCTGGACCGCAGGACCGGCGAGGTGGTGTGGAATGTCGAGATCGAAAAATATCACCGGGGCTTCAGCGGGACGGGCGCGCCATTGGTGGTCAAGGATCTGGTGGTGGTCGGCATCGCCGGCGGTGACTACGGCGTGCGGGGGTTTCTGGACGCCTATGACGCCAAGACCGGCGAGCGGCGCTGGCGGCGCTATACGATTCCGGGTGAGGGAGAGCCGGGCAATGACACCTGGGCCGGCGACTCGTGGAAGAGCGGCGGCGGGGCGACCTGGGTCACCGGCTCCTACGATCCGGACCAGAATCTGTTGTACTGGGCGGCCGGCAACCCCGGCCCCGACTGGAACGGCGACGTGCGCGAGGGCGATAATCTGTATTCCAGCTCGGTGCTGGCCCTGAGTCCTGAAACCGGCCAGATCCAATGGCATTTTCAGTTCACCCCCCACGATATCTGGGACTACGACGGCAATACCGGCCTGCTGCTGGTCGATGTTGAGCGCAACGGCAAGACGGTCAAGGCGATCGTGCAGCCCAACCGCAACGGCTATTTGTATGTGCTCGACCGGGCGACCGGGGACTATCTGCACGCCACCAAGTATGTCGAGCAGCTGAACTGGGCCAAGGGGCTGGACGAGGCGGGCCGCCCGATTGTCGATCCCCGTTATGTCCCGACCCCGGAGCCGCAGGAGATGATCTGTCCGGGCGCGGCCGGCGGCCAGAACGGCTCGGTGACCGCCGCCTACAGCCCGCTGACGGGCCTGCTGTATGTGCCGGTCATCGAGAGCTGCATGGAGATGCGCAAAGCGGCCGCCATCTTCGTGCAGGGCATTCCCTACTGGGGCGGCGGTCCGGGCGCCACCCAGGGCGACGATGGCTCATCCTACGGCCACCTGTCGGCGATCAATCCCTCGACCGGCGCAATCACCTGGCAGTACAAGGACGACTATCCCCTGGTCGGCGGCACCCTGGCCACGGCCGGCGGTCTGGTTTTCACCGGCAATCAGGCCGGCTACGCCCTGGCCTTTGACGCCGACACGGGCGCGCTGTTGTGGCGCTTCCAGACCGGCTCGGGGGTGCGCGGCCAGCCGGTGACCTACAAGCTCGACGGCCGGCAGTATGTGGCCGTGCCGAGCGGCGGCGGGGGCTTGGCCACGACCCTGCTGGGCAAGCCGGACAAGGTCAATCAGGGCAGCGCGCTGGTGGTGTTTGCCCTGCCGGAGTCCTAGCGCGTGCTGTGAATTTTCGACAACCCGCCATCAAGAATCCAAATGCGTAGCTAAAGGCGGCCTTCGAGAAAACGGCACGCCGCCCATTACAGCGCGTGACATTGGATAAAGGGAATCCAGTGTCCTGATCCTATGCAAGCCGACGCTGGGACGCCATACAGGAATGAGTTGATGAGTCTGTAGGGGCGACGTATGCGTCGCCCCTATTGTTCAGACC
>WTHE01000186.1:2190-9818 GCA_011523315.1 Candidatus Binatota bacterium | reverse complement strand
GTGCAGCGTCGCTCCAGGACTTGGCGGCCTTGCCAAGCAACCGGCTCGAAGCCCTACGCGGGGATCGCGCGGGCTACTACAGCATACGGATCAACGCGCAGTGGCGCCTGTGTTTTCGGTGGGAAGCCGACGGGCCATACGACGTGGAGATCGTAGACTATCACTGAAGGAAGACGACGATGGACGCAAAGAACGGGATGAGACCGGTGCATCCAGGAGAAATCCTGCGTGAGGAACTGGACACGCTCGGGCTGTCGGCCAATGCGCTGGCGCGGGCGCTGGGCGTGCCGGTCAATCGGATTACGCTGATCCTGAACGGCCAGCGGGGGGTAACAGCCGACACGGCGCTGCGGCTGGCGCGGTATTTCGGAACGACGCCACAGCTGTGGCTGAACCTGCAACAGACCTGGGAGTTGCGCCGGGCGGAGATTGAGAAAGGCGATCAGATCGCCGCAAGGGTGCAGCCCAGACGACCAGCGGCGTAGCAGCGCTATGGCCACCGTCCCTTGTCCGTCCCGGATTTTCTCTCGCTCCTGCTCCCAACTCGCCATCCAACTGCACGGTCACGACCTGTCTGGCAGACTAGGTGGAGATGGGGAAGCCCTTGTTGCATTTGTGGCGACTTCCTGAGGCCGATCATCTGCATCTCGACCACCTCACCTAAACCTGCCATAGTGGCTGAAACAGCGTTCGTCCCAATTCCTATGAATACAGACCACCCACGCCGTGCCGGATACAATCCATGACTGCTCGCGCTGCACCCCTGCGGGTCGGCGTTGTCGGTGTCGGCCATTTGGGGCGTTTCCATGTCCAGAAATACACCGTCCAGCCCGATGTCAGCCTGGTCGGGGTGGTTGATGTCGATCAGCCCAGAGCGGTCGAGTTGGCCAGCCAGTACCAGACCCAGGCATTTGTTGATTATCGAGACCTGTTCGGTCGGGTTGAGTGTGTCAGCATTGCCGTCCCCACCCAGCTCCACCATGCGATTGCGCGGGATTTTCTGGCTCAGGGCGTCGATGTGCTGGTAGAAAAACCGCTGACCGCAACCGGCGCCGAAGGCCGCGAGTTGGTTGAGTTGGCCGCCCGAGCCAGGCGGATTCTTCAGGTCGGTCATCTGGAGCGCTTTAATCCGGCCCTGCGCTCGCTGAGCGGCATCCTGACCACGCCCCGCTTTATCGAATGTCAGCGGGTGGCGCCCTTTGTGGAGCGTGGCACCGATGTGGATGTGGTGCGCGATCTGATGATCCACGACCTGGACGTGATTCTGAGCGTCGTCCGCTCAGAGCCCAGCGCAATCGAGGCATTTGGCGTCCCGGTTCTGACCTCGGAGCCGGATATCGCCCATGTCCGCCTGCGCTTTGCGTCGGGCTGTATTGCCAATATCACGGCCAGCCGGGTCGCCCTCAAACGTGAGCGGAAAATGCGCATTTTTCAGCCCGACACCTATCTGGTGGTCGATTATGGCGAACACCGCATCCGTATTTGCCGGCGCGAGCCTGGGGCGGCGTCCGGCAGCCTGCCGAACCTGAGCTTTGAGGAGCGCGAGGTCGGTGGCGAGGACGCGCTTGAGGAAGAAATCCGTGACTTTCTGCGCGCCGTGCGCACCCGAACCGCGCCTGTCGTCAGCGGCCGCGAGGGTCTCCAGGCCCTGGAACTGGCCGAACAGATCATTGCCAGCCTCGAGATCCCCTAGATGCCCGCGCTGTCCTCCAGTCAGTCCCCAGCCCTCAGCCCCCAGCCCGCCACACGGCGGATTTTGCTCGTCGCCGGCGAGGACTCGGGCGATGCGCATGGCGCGGACGTGGTCAGCGCGCTGAGAGACCGGGCACCGCAGCTCGAAGTCTTTGGCGTTGGTGGGCAGGCGTTGCGGGCGGCCGGGATGCGGACCCTGGTCGATAGCGCCGCGATTGCCGGCATGGGCCTGTTCGAGGCGCGTGATAAAGTCGGCAACCTGATTCGCGCCTATCGTCAGCTCAGCGCCCTGCTCCGTTCCCAGCCGCCCGACCTGCTGGTCTTGATTGATTTTCCGGAGTTCAATCTGCGCATCGCCAAAATTGCCAAACGGGCCGGCGTACCGGTGTTCTACTACATCAGCCCCAGGTGTGGGCGTGGCGCAGACGGCGGGTCTACACCATTGCCAAACGGGTCGATCAGCTGGCCGTGGTGTTCCCCTTTGAGCCAGACTTTTACGCCGCCCACGGCTGTAGCGTGGAGTTTGTTGGCCATCCGCTGGTTGACCGGGTGCGGGCAAGCCGTCCGCGGCAGGACACCCTGCGGCGCTATGGGCTCGACTCGGACCGACCGACCATCGCCCTGCTGCCGGGCAGCCGCGCCCAGGAACTGCGCTATCTGCTGCCCCCCCTGCTCGGAGCGGCGACACAGCTCGGGCCGGCCTGCCAGGCTGTCCTGGCCCTGGCGCCGAGCCTGGACCGGGCTGCGGTCGAGGCGCACCTCACCCGGGACAGTGTTGGACCGAGCCGTGTTCGGGTTGTGCAGGGCGACACCTATAACCTCGTTCATGCGGCAGATCTGGCGGTCGTCGCCTCGGGAACCGCCACCCTTGAGACTGCGCTGCTCGAACGACCGATGGTCATTGTGTATCGCATGGCGCCGCTGACCTATGCGCTGGCCCGCCTGTTTGTCGACGTGCCGTTTATCGGCATGCCGAATCTGATTGCCGAGCGGCGGGTCGTGCCCGAGCTGATTCAGGGCGCGGTGACCCCGGACCGGATTGTCCATGAGGTCCGGCGCTTGCTCGACAGCCGCCAAGCGTATAGCGTGGCGCAGCACGGCTTACGGGAGGTTCGCCGGCGCTTGGGGGACGGCGGCGCAGCCGAGCGCACGGCCGGCCTGATTCTGGACATGCTGGAGAAAAGCTCACGACTCGGAGCCACGTGCTCGCCATGAAAATCTACCGTCGTCTGCTGCCGTTTTTGCGTCCCTATCTGCCCCAGTTTTTTCTGGCCTTGGGCTGCATGGTGGTCTTCAGTGTGACGAGCGGAGCACTCCCGTTTGTGGTCGAGCACGTCTTCGACGACATCTTTGCCGCAAAAAACCTGGACGCGCTGCGTATTCTGCCGCTCATCATTATTGGCGTGTTCGTTGTCCGCGGGCTGGTCAATTTCGGTCACAGCTATCTGATGGAATATGTCGGCCAGCGCATTGTTGAAGACCTGCGTAACCGCCTCAACCGCCATCTCCAGTATCTGTCGGTGGCCTACTTTCACAACAACCCGACCGGGACCATTCTGTCCCGGGTGACCAACGATACGACCCTGGTCCGGGAGGCCCTGACCCAGACCTCGGCCTCGATGATGAAGGACAGCACGACGCTGCTCGCTCTGGTCATTGTGGCGTTTGTCAAAGACTGGTTTCTGGCCGTTCTGGCGTTCATCGTCTTTCCGCTCACCATCCTGCCCCTGATGGAGGTGTATAAAAAAGTCCGCCGTTTCAGCCGCCAGGGACAGGGGGCGCTCGGCTATCTGTCGGCCCTGCTCCAGGAGGCCATTCAGGGCAACCGGGTAGTCAAGGCGTTTGGCATGGAAGCCTACGAGCAACAACGCTTTGCGGCAGAGAACCGGCGGATCTTTCGCCACTCCATGCGAGCCGGCCGGCTGCGGGCGTTTGTCCCGTCCATGGTCGAGCTGGTTGCCGCCTGCGGGATTGCTGCGGTGGTGTGGTATGGCGGGGCCAGCGTGATTGAGGGCGAGCGGACCCAGGGGGCGTTTGTGGCCTTTCTGACCGCCATGCTGCTCTTGTACGAACCGTTTAAGCATCTGACCCGGACGAATGCGGCCATCCAAACCGGCCTGGCTGCGGCAGAACGCCTGTTTGAGGTGCTGGACGAGCCGCCCGAGGTCAGCGACCGGCCTGGGGCGCAGCGCCTGCCGGGGGTGGCCCAGGGGCTGCGCTTTGAGCACGTCTCTTTCCGCTACGGCCAGGAGTGGGTACTCAAGGATATCTGCCTCAATATCCGTGCCGGTGAAGTCGTGGCCCTGGTCGGCCCGAGTGGGGGCGGCAAAAGTACCCTGGCCGATCTGATCCCCCGGTTTTACGATGTCGAGCAGGGCCACATCTGCGTTGACGGTACCGATATCCGCGATATTACGCTGCAATCCCTGCGAGCCCAGATCGCCGTCGTGACCCAGTTCACCTTTCTGTTCAACGATACCGTGCGCAATAATATTGCCTATGGCGGACCGCAGCGCCCGCTTGAAGAAGTCGTTGCCGCAGCCGAGGCGGCCTATGCCCACGATTTTATTACGGCCCTGCCCCAGGGCTATGACACCGTGATTGGCGAGCTTGGCGTGCGCCTGTCCGGCGGCCAGCGGCAGCGGCTGGCGATTGCCCGCGCCCTGCTCAAAAACGCGCCGATTCTCATTCTCGACGAGGCCACCTCTTCTCTCGACAACGAATCGGAGCGGCTGGTGCAGGCGGCCATTGAGCGGCTGATGACGGGTCGCACGGTCCTCGTCATTGCCCACCGCCTGTCGACGATTCATCGCGCCGACCGGATTGTCGTGATCCACGAGGGACGGATTGTTGAAGAGGGCGGTCACGAAGAACTGCTGGCCCACAACGCCCAGTACCGCAAGCTGTATGACCTCCAGTTCCAGTCTCCCACCCTTCATTAAGCCGCCCCGTTTTTCCGGGGCTGAAGAAGTCAAAATCCGGGCCTGGACCGCTCTCGCCCTGGGCGCCCTGTGGGGTTTGAGCAAGACGATGCGCATCGAGTATGTGGGGACGCAGGAGTTGTTTGGCCGCTGGGCACGGGGCGGACAGATCATTCTGGCCTTTTGGCATAACCGCATGGTCCTGATGCCCTTCCCCTACCGGGGCCAGAAGGCCTGCATTATGAACAGCGTTCACCGGGATGGCGAAATCATCTCGCGGGTCATCCGGCGCTTCAGGATCATATCCGTGCGTGGCTCTTCGACCCGGGGGTGGGTCACCGGGCTCAAAGGCATGGTCGAGGCCTACCAGGCCGGCTATGACCTGATTATCGTGCCTGACGGACCGCGGGGACCGCGCTATCAGGCCAAGCCCGGGGTCTTGCAGCTGGCCCGCGCCACCGGCGCTCCGGTCTATCCGGTCACCTATGGCGCAGCCTGGAAAACGACGGTCGGCAGTTGGGACCGGCTGCTCATCCCCTTTCCGTTCAGCAGAATTGTGTACATCGCCGGACAGCCGATACACGTCCCGGCCGATGCCTCGGCCGAGTTGATGGAAACAAAGCGCCGGGAGTTGGAAGGACGACTGCGGCAGATCACCGCCCAGGCTGATACCTATTTCGGCCCGGACCGCAGCGGATAAGCCTCACCATGGGCCGGCTGGTGTACAACTGTGTGCTGAGCCTGGGCGGCCTGCTGGCCCTGCCGTTCATCGGCCTGGCCCTGCTCATTCGCCCGCGCTACCGTTTGGGTCTGAGCCAGCGGCTGAGCCGGCTGCCGCCCAGCATCGCCCAGCGCCTGGGGAGCCGAGCGGTCGTGTGGCTGCACGCCCCGTCGGTCGGTGAGAGTCTGGCCACCCGGCCTTTTCTGCGTGGCCTGAAAGCGCAGTTTCCCGACGTGGCCGTGGTGCTGTCGGTCTTAACCCCGACGGCCTATCGGGCGGCAACCGACCGGCTGCCGGAGGCCGATGCGGTCATCTACTTTCCGCTCGACCATCCGCTGTGTGTCAGGCGGGTGCTAGGGCAGATACGACCCAGCGTCTTTTTTTTCACGGAAACCGAGCTGTGGCCCAACTGTCTGTCGATCTTACACCGACACGGCGTCCCGACCGTCCTGGTCAGCGGCCGGTTTTCTGCTCGGGCGGCGCACCGCTACGGACTGCTGCGGCCGGTGTTTGAGCCGGTGCTGCGCAGCCTCAGCCTGTGCTGCATGCAAACCCAGGCTGATGCGGAACGCGTGATTGCTGCCGGAGTTCCCCGCGAACGGGTCGTGGTGACCGGCAATTTCAAGGTGGACGGGAGTGTCGAGTCTGATGATCGGGGCAAAGCCATCCTGGAGGAACTCGGCCTGACCGGCCGACCGATTCTGATAGCGGCCAGCACCCACCGGGGGGAAGAGGAAATCCTGCTCGACGGCTACCGCCGGCTGCGGACACACCTTCCGACTCTGCTGCTGCTGCTCGCTCCGCGCTATCCGCAGCGTTTTGACGAGGTTGAAACCCTGCTGAAAAAATCCGGCGTGGGCTATGCCAAGCGGAGCCAGCCGTCCGGCGATCCTGCTATCGGGGTGTTCCTGCTCGACAGCCTGGGCGAACTGGCCTCTTTTTACTCGGCCGCGGCAGTCGTTTTTGTCGGCGGCAGCCTGGTTAAAGGCCCGGGCGGACACAGCGTCATTGAGCCGGCCCTGGCCCGAGTGCCGGTGTTGTTTGGGCCTCATACCCGCAATTTTGTCTCGGTCGTGGAAGCCCTCAAACACACCGGCGGGGGGAGAGAGGTGACGGATGCCGGCAGTCTGGCCCACCACGCGCTGCCTCTCCTCAGCGACCTCAGCCTGAGCCGGCAGGTCGGCCGGCGGGCGTATGCGGCCATCCGGCAAGAGCACGGCGCGGTCGAGCGGACCCTGCGTGTTCTACGCCAGCGGCGCCTCGGGCCTCGGGCAGGATGAGCAGATATGATGGCTGTGTCGCGCCTGATCCAAACCGTGTGGCACGGCCAGCAGCGCTGGAGCCGACTCGCGTGGCTGCTTCTGGTCCCTTTTGCGCTCGGCTTTTCGGCTCTTGTCCGGACTCGCAACGCCTTGTACGACTGGCGACTGCTGCCGATAAGACGGGCCACACCACAGGTGATCAGCGTTGGCAACCTGACGGTTGGCGGCAGCGGCAAGACCCCTTTTGTGCTGTGGCTGGCCCAGGCCCTTCAGCAGCGCACACACTATCGCATTGCTATCCTGACCCGCGGCTATAAGGGCAGCCGATCAGACCCAACGACGGTTGGCGTCGGAGGAGAAATCCGGGCGACTCCGGCCGAGGTCGGCGATGAGGCGGTGATGCTGGCGCGGAGCTTTTCGGGCGTCGTCATTTCCGGCAAGAACCGGCTGAAAGCCGCTCAGCTGGCCAGTCAGGATTTTGCCAGCCAGCTGGTCATCCTTGACGACGGTTTCCAGCACCGCCGGCTCACACGCGACGTTGATCTGCTGCTTATCGCTGGTCGCCAGGATCGCCCCGGGCTCGACAGGCAGTGGCTGTTGCCGGCGGGCCCTCTACGCGAGCCGCCGTCGGCCGCCCGACGGGCCGATATGGTGATTGTGACCAAGGGGGGGCAGCCCACTGGGCTGGAGCCCGACCGAGCCGAGCCGCCGCTCTTCTCCGGTGACCTTGTTCCCACCAGTCTGGTCGAGTCGGTCCAGGGCAGGTGGCACGAGCGGCCGCTCGGCCTGCTCCACCGTCGGCGCGTGCTGGCCGTGGCCGGTATTGCCGATCCCGCTCCGTTCTACGCGCTCCTGCAGGAACACGACGCCGAGCTGACCGAGGTCATGTCCTTTGCCGACCACCACACCTATACACAGGCGGATTGGCAGACTATTGTAGCGACAGGTCGGCGGTGTGACCTGATTGTCACCACCGAAAAGGATCTGGTCAAACTGGAGCGGTTTCCTTTTCCGACCGGCAAGCTGGTGGCG
>WTHE01000186.1:0-2090 GCA_011523315.1 Candidatus Binatota bacterium | reverse complement strand
GCGCCGTTCCTCATCAAAGCCGTGACCGAACTGCTGGCCGATGTGCCGGCGTCGGGGCAGCGGCTCTTGGATGTGAGCTGTAAAGAGGGCGAAATCTTGCAGATCCTGCGCTCGCGCGGTTTTGTCTTGCGCGGGACAAATTTCGAGGCCAGCGGTCCGAGCCTGGACGACATTCCGATTGACTATGGGGTGGACCTCCGCCAGCCCCTGCCGTATGACGGCGCCAGCTTCGACGTGCTGCTGCTGGTCGAAGTGATCGAGCATCTGGAAAATCATCGCCTGGCCCTGACCGAGCTGGCGCGCATTCTCAAGCCGGGCGGTCTCCTGATCCTGACCACGCCGAATATCATGCGCCTGAACTCACGGCTCCATTTTTTTCTGAGCGGCTATCATAAAACCAAGCGCCGCTTCATCCCGTTTGATACGCCGCTTGAGGACGCCCATCGCTTTCACAACTACCCGATCGATCTGCCTATTCTGTACTATCTGGGCAAACAAAACGGGCTGGAAATCGAACGTCTGGGGCACAGCAAAGTCAAGGGCTATTCGCGCTTGCTGTGGGTCGTGTTTGGCCTGCCAATTGCGGCCTATACCTGGTACACCCTCCAGCTGCGGGAAAAGAATCCGCGCCAGCAGCAAGAAAACCTGCGTTTGCAGTCCTGGCTCGTCCACCCGCGGGTGATGATGGAGGATAATCTGGTCGTGCGCTTTCGGAAGCGGACCGGCTAAGCCCATGCAGCTGCCCGCTCACCCCCGTCTGCTTGTCGCCCAGACCGGATTTCTGGGCGACACGATTCTGACCACGCCGCTGCTCAGCGCGCTGCGCCAGGCTCTTGCGCCGGCTTCCCTGAGCGTTCTGACCACGCCCCAGGCCGCGCCGCTGCTCGCCCAGCATCCAGATGTGGACGCGGTCGTCGTCGATGCCAAGCGGACCCACGGACGAGGACTCGGCGGACTGATGCGGACCGCCCGCCAGCTCGGCCGCCAGAGTTTTAGCCTGGCTGTTGCGCCCCATAAATCGCTGCGCACCGCGCTGCTGCTGGCCTTAGCGGGAATCCCGTATCGGGTCGGCTTTCGACAAAGTCCGGGCTGGTTTTTGTACCACCGGACAACACTTCGGGATTCCCAGGCGCATGAGGTCGAACGGATTCTGAGCCTGCTGCGGGTCTTTGGCCTGGACCCCCGGCCGTATGCGGTCCGGCCACGGGTGGCGTATGGCGAGGCTGCCCGGCGAAAGGCCCAGGCGCTGCTCAAGCGCTATCAACTCGACACTCCACAGCCGCTCTTTATTGTCTGCCCCGGCTCGGTCTGGTTCACCAAACGCTGGACGGTTGAGGGCTACGCCGGCCTCGTCCAAGCCCTGGAGCGGAGCTATGGCAGGGTGCTCATTTGCGGCGGTCCCGACGATCTTCCTGTGACCCGAGCCGTTCACAGCCAGGCAGCCGGGCGGGGGGTGAACCTGACCGGTCAAGCCGACCTCCAGACCTTTATGGCGCTCATTGACCGGGCTCGCCTTGTCGTCAGCAACGATAGTGCGCCGATGCATCTGGCGGTCGCTCGGGGCGTGCCGGTGGTCGCAATTTTTTGCGCGACCACACCCAGCCTGGGATACGGCCCGTACAGCCCGCAGTCGATCATCGTCGAGCGCAAAGAGCTGTCCTGTCGGCCGTGCGGTCGGCATGGCGGGCCGCGCTGCCCCCGCCGTACGGAAGCCTGTATGCGCCTGATCGGCATCCACGATGTGCTGGCCGGTGTCGATCAACTCCTGTGCTCTACCGCATCCCATGCCGAGTCATGACCAATCCCTGCGCGAGCGCTTTCAGACCCTGAACGAGGCGGCCTCGCGCCGGGCGACCCAGCTTGCCGCTGAGGGCAAAAAGGCGCGTCTGTGGGCCATCGTATGCACACCTGGGCTGGTCTTTCTGCGAGCCTATGTGTGGCGGGGCGGGTGGCGGCGCGGCATGGCCGGATTTGGCGAGGCGATTTTTGCCGCCTATGAAGTGTTTGTGAGCAGGCTGAAACTGTGGGAGTTCGACCAAGACCGCAAACCCTCCTAGGCTGATCGCCGGCGCGCCTTTTTCCCATGCTGT
>WTHE01000166.1 GCA_011523315.1 Candidatus Binatota bacterium | reverse complement strand
CCTATGTCCTGATCCGGGAGGCGGATTATGCCGCTATCCAGGAGCTTCTGGAGGAAGAGGAGCGTCAGCAGGAGATTCATGCCGTGGCCTTACGAAACGCCGCTGGCCGTATGAATGAAGCGCCATGATCCAGCCGGGCGAGATTTACATGGCCGATTTCGGACCGGCCGGGCCACACCCCGTTATCGTCGTCTCTCGTGAAACTCTCAACCGAGGGCGCTACGCCTTGGTCGTTGCCTGCACGTCAGCCCGTTTTGCTGTTCGAAGGAAGTTGGCAAACTGTGTTCCGTTCCAAGCCGGAGAGTTTGGCTTTCGCCTCGATTGTGTGGCGCAGTGCGAGAATATGCTCTCTATCGATCAAGCGCAGCTTGACGTAACAGCAGGTCCGATGGGGATGCTTGATAAAGCAGCGCTGCAAAAGCTCATTCAGGCGATTGGCTTCGTCATTGGATCGGAATGCGAATTATTACCCGAGGCTGTATGAGCCGCCGTCCCTGGGCGACCGTTTCCAATTCTCGATAGTGCCTCAAGTAAGCTCCTTCGACTTCGCTTCGCTACGCTCAGGATGAACGGAGTATTCTCATAACCGCTCGTGCTGAGCCTGTCCTGAGCCCTGCCGAAGGCCGTAGGCCGGAGTCGAAGCAGGTCGCATTGCCCCCCGGAGGAGTGATCCATTTGCAGAGGAGACGACACATGGCGACGATGTACGATCCCGCGCACCCAGGCGAAAGCCTGCGGGACGCAATGGAGGCAGTCGGCTGGACCGTGACCGAGACGGCCGCCCAGCTCGGCTGCACACGGCAAACATTCTCGCGGCTGCTGAACGGCCGCACCGGCATCTCGCCAGCGATGGCGCTGGCCTTGGAACGCATCGGGTGGAGCAACGCTGCATTCTGGGTCCGACGCCAGGCACACTACGACTTGGCCCAAGAGCGCTTGCGCCAGGAGAGAGCGGCCGCGTGACGAAATCCTTTTGTCCTGGAAGATAACATGATTATTGTCAGAAAATATGTTGTATGACATGAGTATCTATTGACCCGTTCGTGGAGAGCACAATGCAAGCAAACGCTGCGGAGATGAAACGTATCGTGGAAGGTCAGCCTTCCACATCCGCCAAGATTCGCGCTCTCGACGCTGCCGGCTATGCGCGCGCCGACATCGCCAGATTCCTCGGCAAGCGCTACCAGCATGTCCGAAACGTTCTGGTGCGAGGCCAGCCGAAATCCGAGGCCGCCCAGGCTCGCTCCACCCCGTCTGATGAGCCCGCCAATGTTGCATCGCAGCAGCTGCATATTGCCCCAGACGGCCGCCTCGTCATACCCGCCGCAATGCGCTCGGCAATGCTGATCGACGACACCGGCTGTCTGACCGCGCGTGTGGTCGAAGGCGAGTTGCGGGTGCTTGCCCCCAAGGCCGCAGTCCTCAGGTTGCAGAGACGGATGCGAGAGAAAGTCCCCCCAGGCGTCTCCGTGGTCAATGAGTTGATCGCGGACAGGCGGGCCGAGGCGCGGCGTGAGGAGGGCGAATGAGCGTCGTCCTTGATGCCTCGGCCGTGTTGGCGGTCCTCAACGGCGAGCCCGGTGCCGGGTTGGTCGAACAGGTCTTGGTGGGTGGTTCGATAAGCGCGGTGAATTTTTCGGAGGTCATCGCCAAGCTGGTCGATAACGGCCTCGACGATGACGAGGCGCTGGGCGCACTCGACGCGCTGGCGCTGACGATTCATCCGTTTGACGTGGCGCAGGCGCGCCGTGCCGGGTTGCTGCGCCGTCAGACGCGCCACTATGGCCTGTCGCTCGGTGATCGTGCGTGTGTCGCGCTGGCGGTCGGGTTGGGGGTTCCGGCGATGACTGCCGACCAGGCGTGGGCAGGGCTGGACCTGGACCTTGAGGTCACGCTGATCCGCTGATGTTACGGGGTTCGACTTCCCCCTTTTTCAAAGGGGGATTGAGGGGGATTTTTTTCTTCCAGCCTCTCGCGGACCACGCGGCCAATGCGTTCTGTCACCGCCTCCGGCTCCTGGAGTACCTGGAGATTATCAAAACGTAAGAC
>WTHE01000347.1 GCA_011523315.1 Candidatus Binatota bacterium | reverse complement strand
CGGAGCGATCTATCTCGCGGCCTCGGTGATCCTCCTTAACTGATGACACGCCCTAAGAGAGATTTTATATTGTGGGCGGTTCGAGCCTGCTTATTCGGCTTCGTCTGTCTTCCGGTGGGTGGGGTGGGGCGACTGCGAGGTCGTTTCGTGAACATTGTTTACAGGGTCATGCTCGGGGCGTTGAGCAGTGATAGCCTGATAAAGAATCCCACCGAGAGCAAGGATAACGGAAACAACAAGCGCCACGAGCCACCGTGCCATTTTACTCGTGACCATATCATTTTGTATCGTGCGGATGTCCGCAGATAGTCCGTCCATCGTCTTTGAGAGAGTCGCAGTACGTTCTTCAACACGCCCAAATGATCCTTTGAGGTCGAGAAGGATTTGCAACACCCACGACTGATCGGCGGGATTCTGGAAATCAGTCAGTTGATAGTGGGCGGGCTCTGGGTACGCAGCCTTGAGACGCTCCGTCACCGCATCGCTCGGCTCGTTTAGGACCACAGCAAATACGGCCATACGTGTGTCCTCCCTCTAAGAGCGAGGCTAGACAACCTCACAGGCAAAAGCAAGGACGCGCATGCTCACTCGGCTAGTTGTCGCAGATGATGCGTTTTGCTTCTTCATTGATGTAGGCATGAAGTTCATCAGATTTTTTGCTTGCCGATGCGGTGCTACCCGCTTGGAGCATCCCCTGCACCGCCGAAAGCGGTCTGACACGGAGCCCTCCGCACCTCACTCGCCGAGCAAGGTAAGGAAAGGGCTGTGGCGGGTCAAGAGCAGGTTTGCGACGCGTCTTGGCTTGACCCGCCGGGAGGGGTTCGCTAACGTCCGGGCTGAGGAGGGATCGCCATGCCATCACCTCGGTCATATCTCGCCGCAGCCGTCCAGATGACGGCTTCAAGCTCAAAAGAAGAAAATCTGGCCAAGGCCGAAACCTTTGTCCGCCTGGCGGCCGAGCGGGGCGCGGCCCTGGTGGTCCTGCCCGAGGTGTTTGCCTGGCGCGGGCCGCGTAAAGAGGAGCCGGCCCAACTCGAATCCATCCCCGGCCCGACCTCGGAGCGTCTGGCCGAGCTGGCCCGCAGCCTGGGCATCCATCTGTTGGCCGGCTCGTTCCTGGAGAAGACGACCGAACAGCGCGCCTATAACACCAGCCTGCTGTTCAGTCCGACTGGCGACCTGCTGGCCCAGTATCGCAAGATTCATCTGTTCGATATCGACCTGCCCGGGCAGGTCAGCATCAAGGAGTCGGACACCAAAAAACCGGGCCGTGAGGTGGTCAGCGCCCGGACCGAGCTGGGAACGGTCGGCCTGTCGATCTGCTACGACCTGCGCTTCCCCGAACTGTACCGTGGGCTGGCCGACCGGGGCGCCGAACTCATCTGCGTACCGGCCGCCTTCACCTTTCCGACCGGGGCGGCCCACTGGGAAGCCCTGCTGCGCGCCCGCGCCATCGAGAACCAGAGCTATCTCATCGCGCCTAACCAGATCGGCAAAAACGTGTACGGCTTTGCCGACTACGGCAACTCGATGATTATCGATCCGTGGGGCAAGATCCTGGCTCGGGCGCCGGACAAAGAGTGCCTGATCACGGCCGAGGTCGACCGCGATTATCTGGAGAAAGTCAGAAGGGAATTGCCATGCCTCGCGCATCGGCGGCTGTAGCGCCGGCTCCAGTCAAAGCTTTTTTCCGGGTCGTCAGCTGCGGCGACGCCCAGGCGCAGCTGGCAGCCTTCGCCCCCCTGACCCCAAGCGAAACCATTCCGGTCCTGAACGCCGACGGGCGGGTCCTGGCCAAGGCCCTGAGATCGTCGGTCCACCTGCCCCATTTCAACCGGGCCAATATGGACGGCTACGCCGTGCGCGCCCAGGATACGTTTGGCGCCTCGTCGAGTCTGCCGACCTACCTCAAGCTGGTCGGGGTGGTCGAGATGGGCCAGGAGGCCAGGCGGCGGCTCAAAAAGGGCCAGACCATGCGCATCTCGACCGGCGGCATGCTGCCGCCCGGCGCCAACTCCATGGTCATGGTCGAGTACACCGAGGAGATGGGCGAC
>WTHE01000670.1 GCA_011523315.1 Candidatus Binatota bacterium | reverse complement strand
CTCCTCGAGGGACGGGCGCGGGTCGCCGCTCGCCTCGCGTTCGGCTGTGGTCCGGGCAATCGCGAACTCGCTCCCATCGCGGTCGCAGAGCACGCCGGTCGGGTACGGGTCGGCGTAGAGGTTCCAGCCGGTATAGGTCGCGCGGGGCGCGGCCACCGCCGGCAGGCGGATGCCCGCGACCTCGTGCCCGTCGGCATCGACCCGCAGCACCGAGCCGGTGCCGGCCTCGGCCACCACAATGTTGCCGTCGGCTTCACGGGCCAATCCGTAGGGCTGGTCGAGTTTGCGGATCGCGTAGCTGAAAGACAGCGCCTCGGGATTGTAGCGGACCACGTCGCCGGTCATGGTGGTCAGCAGCAGCTCGCCCGGAGCGCCGGCTGCCATGCCTCTGACAAAGCCGGGGAAGCTGTTGTCGAGCAGGCCGCCCAGCCGACCCACCTCGCCGGCCGACGAAAGGGTGGCCAGACTCAGCCCATCGGCAATATACAGGCCGCCGTTCTCGGCGCACGCCAGCCCCCACGGGCCGACCAGGCCACCCGGCACCACAACCCGCTCGGCATTGCTGCCGTCGGTCGCCACCTCAGACACCCCACCGTCCACAAAATGCGACACAAACAGCCGGTCGTCCGAATGGATGGCGATATTGTCGATGCCGGGCCGGACCGTGGCCAGGACGGTTTTCGCCCCGGTCTGGATGTCGATACGGACCACCTCGCCGCTGCCGGCCTGGGGAACGATGAGTTCTCCCCTGGAGTTGAATTTCACCGCCGGCGGGCCCTTGAGACCCTCGGCGACTTTCTCGGTGTCCCCGGTTTCAACATCCGTCCGCCACACCTCGCCGAGCGGCAC
This sequence comes from Candidatus Binatota bacterium, assembly GCA_011523315.1. Taxonomy (GTDB): domain Bacteria; phylum Desulfobacterota; class Binatia; order Bin18; family Bin18; genus JAAXHF01. The sequence goes on along the minus strand of WTHE01000670.1, from coordinate 1,206 downwards.
CAGCGGATAGTACAGCTTGCCGTCGGGGCCGACCGCCAGGGCGTTCGGGCCGCGCTGATCGTCCACAATCACCCGCGGCGGCCGCTCGTCATACGGATACAGCTCAAGGATGCGCCCGTGGCCGCGGAACTCATCGGCAAACAGGCGATCCTGGTGGCAGGTGATGCCGTTGACCGCCGGCAGCTTGTCGGCCAGGATGCTGACCTCGCCGGCCGGGGTGCGCTGACACACACGGGCGCTCATGACCTCGGTGACGTACATCGTGCCGTGCGAGTCAAAGGCCACGTCGTCGGGCGCAACAATCGCCCCACCCAGGGGCGAGATCAGCTCGGGCGCGCCGGTCTCAATATCGAGCGCGGTCAGTTGGCTGCCAAACGCCTGGGTGACGTACAGCCGTCCGTCGGGACCGAACTGCATGCCGTTTGCGCCGTACAGCCCACTCGCTGGAAGGCGGCGCGAAAGCTGCCAGCCTGAGGCTGCCTGGGGTTCCGCGTAGGCGTCCCCGAGCAGCAATGCGTATCGGTTTGTCGTCATATCTGGCCTCCTTTGCTCAGTGTGTGGCGGGTCTGTAGCGGACACCGCGCCGAGGTTCTAGTCCGGTTTGGGAGCTGGCGGAAAGACCCGCTTCCAGTCGTAGACCCGCTCGTCGAACACCATGTCCCTGGGCGTCACCGGGCGGCTGAAGACCAGACCGGCCAGGGACGTGCAGCGGCTGAGCGCGACATAGGTCTGCCCGTGGGCAAACGCGCCGCGACCCAGATCGATCATGACCTTGTCGAAGGTCTGGCCCTGGCTCTTGTGAATGGTGATCGCCCAGGCCAGGCGGAGCGGATACTGGGTAAAACTGCCGACTTCCTCTTCCTCAATGCGGTTCGTTTCCTGGTTGTAGCGGTAGCGGATGTTGTGCCAGGTCTCGGGTTCCAGCTCGTACACCGTCCCGCCGATCTCGACCCGCACCTGGGTGTCGGTCAGGCTGCTGATCCGCCCGATGCTGCCGTTCACCCAGCGTTTGTAGGGATCGTTTCTGATCAGCATGACCTGGGCGCCGGGTTTCAGCTCCAGCAGCTCTTCGGTCGGAAAGATGGATTCCTCAAACTGGCCGCTGACCTCGGCCGGGTAGGTATGGACGGGCTCGGCGATGCGCTCCAAACAGGCCTGGTTCTTGCGCAGTGCGGCCTGGTTGGTGGCGGTCAGGGTAATGAAAGA
>WTHE01000144.1 GCA_011523315.1 Candidatus Binatota bacterium | reverse complement strand
CTTCCGGGTCGGCCCGCACAGCGCCGGCTCGCAGCCCGGTCCGGCAGCCTACGGCAGGGGCGGCAGCCAGCCGACGGTGACCGACGCGCATATTCTGCTCGGCCGTTTGGACGAACACAACTTTCTGGGCGGCGCGATGGCGCTCGACCACAACGCCGCCCGCAGCGCGATTGCCGGCCTGGCCGGGCGACTCGGGCTGTCGGAGCTTGAGGCGGCCGAAGGCATCGTCACCATTCTGAACAGCAATATGGCCAACGCCATCCGCTCGCGCACGGTCCAGAAGGGGATCGACCCGCGCGCCTACAGCCTAGTCGCGTTTGGCGGAGCCGGACCGCTGCACGGCGCCGAGGTGGCCCGTCTGCTGGGCATTCCCGAGTGCATCATTCCCGCCTACCCGGGCATCACCTCGGCCGTCGGGCTGTTGACGACCGATGTCAAATACGACGCGATGCGGACCGCGTTCCAGGTCTCGACCGCGTTTGACACCGCCCGGCTGAATGACGCCTTCGACGCCATGCGGGCCGAGCTGTCGGGCCAGTTTACGGACGCCGGGACCGACCCCGAGAGCGTCGGCTTCGAGCGCTTCGCCGATGTCCGCTATGTCGGCCAGGGCTATGAGCTGCGCATCCCCGTCCCCGACGGCCACCTCGACGCCGCAGCCCTGGACACGGTCGTACAGCGCTTTCATCGTCGCCACGAGTCGGAGTACGGCCATTTCTTTGCCGACAGTCCCATCGAAGTCGTCACCGTGCGCCTGGTCGGCATCGGTCGCGCTCCGAAAATCGACTCGCTCAGCCACGCCCGCCCGGACGCTCCACAACCGACCGGAGCCGGCTCGCGGCAGCGGGCACTGCTCAAAACCCAGCCGAGCGTCTTTCGGGTCAACCAGGCGCTGCGCCGCCTGGACACCGCCTTCTACCGGCGGGAAGATCTGCCGGTGGACGATCCGATCGCCGGGCCGGCCGTCATCGTCCAGACCGACTCAACCACGCTCATCCCGCCGGACTGTCGCTTCCGGCTCGATCCCCACAGCAATCTGATTATCGAGATAGGAGTTGTCGCATGACCGCCCCCGAGCGTTCCATCGATCCGATTACCGCCAGCGTCATACTCGGCGCGCTTGAGAACATCGCGATTGAGATGGGCTACAAGCTCATGCGCATGTCGTACTCGAGCATCATTCGAGAGTCCGAGGATTTCGGCACCGCCCTGGTCAACGCCCGTGGCGAGCAGCTGTGCGAGTCCAAGCAGAGTACGCCGCTGCAATCCGGTCCGATTCCGGGCTATGTGCGCGGCATGCTCAGGGCGCTCGACGAGCGCGGTGAAGAAGTCGCACCCGGCGATGTCATCATGCACAACGATCCCTACGGCGGGGCCAGCCACGGCCCGGATGTCGGGTTTTGCGTCCCGGTGTTCCACGCCGGCAGCTGCGTCGGCTATGCCGTCACCACCGCCCATCACCTGGACATCGGCTGTCAAACACCGGGCAGCACGGGCATTGTCGAGGCGTTTGACGCCTACGCTGAGGGGCTGCAATTCAAGGCCATCAAGGTCTATGAGCGGGGTGAGCGCAACGCTGCGGTGTGGCAGTTGCTGCGCGACAATATCCGCATCTCCGACCTCGTGGTCGGCGACATGGAAGCCCAGATCGCAGCCTGCCGTATCGGCGCCGAGCGCTATGTCGAGTTGATCGACCGCTACGGCCTGCCCACGCTGGAGGCGGCCTGCACGTCGCTGTTCGACTACTCCGAGCGCCTGATGCGCCAGGCTATCGAAAACATACCCGACGGCAGCTACGCGGCCACGGGCTATATGGACGGCTATATTGACGATCCCAGCCCGAGCCGTCGCAATCTGCGAATCTGCGTCAGGCTGAGCGTTGAGGGCTCGCGGCTGACCGTCGATCTGACCGGTACGGCTGCGCAGGTGTCCGACCGGCCGATCAACATGCCGCTGGTGGGAACCGTCGATGTGGCGATCTGGCTGGTGCTGCGCTCGGTCCTGCTCGACACCGAGGTGTACGGCGACCTGCCGCAAAATGCCGGGCTGTACCGGCCAATCGAGATCGTTGCGCCACGCGGCACGCTGGCCAACCCCATCTTTCCGGCCCCGACCATCGCCCGCTTCGTGACCGGCAACGTCCTCAGCGACACGGTCATGAAAGCCCTGGCTCAAGCCGTGCCCCGGCAGGTCAGCGCCGGCATCGGCAATCTCAAGGCTATCGCCTCGAGCGGCATGGGCGACGAAAACCGCCCCTGGGTTCATCTCGAAATCTTCGAGGGCAGCTACGGCGGGCGCTACGGTCACGACGGCATGGACAGCGTGGACACGCTGTACGCCAACACCCGCAACAATCCCATCGAAGACGTCGAGTCCCACGTCCCGCTCCGGGTGGAGCGCTACGAGCTGCGCGAGGACGCCTGCGCGCCGGGCCGCTGGCGCGGCGGCATGGGCTCGGTCAAGGAGCTGCGCTACCTGACCGACGGCGGCACCTCGGTCGAAGCCGACGGCTTTGTGTACGGCGCCTGGGGCTACGCGGGCGGGGGAAGCGGCATCCCGGGCACGCTCACCCTCACAGCGCCCGACGGTACGCAAACCGCCCTGCCCTCCAAAGTTCCCTACCGCGCGGTCCGCGCCGGTGAGCGCCTGATCACTATCGGCGCAACCGGCGGCGGCTACGGCGACCCGCTGCTCCGCGACCCCCAGCAGGTCTTGGACGACGTGCTGGACGAATACTACTCGCGGGAGACGGCCGAGCGGGATTACGGCGTGGTGATCACACCGGACCGGCGGCTGGATATGGAGGCGACCGAGCGGACTCGACGCGAGCGGCGCAAGTCGCAAACGTCCCCCCCCGAGCCGTCTCGGTAGCGCCTCAGTGTGAACTTCTCTCTTCGAGGAGGACCAGCTTGCTCCAGAAATCCCCCTGCGCTTCCACGCCCTTCGACGGGGCTCAGGACAGGCTTCCCCCTTTGGCAAAGGGGGACCGAGGGGGATTTTCTCGATGTGGCTGCCACAGTCAGAGCGAGTCACCGTGAGTTAGAGAGCGTGTAGTAGGTCGGATTAGCGGAGCGTAATCCGACACGGACGGGCCGTCAGGTTACGCCTCCGGCTAACCTGACCTACACGGCTACGCATAATGGTGAATTACTCCAGCATGGACTTTTGCTCGGTTCCTGGGCTAAGCTTTTGTGGTTCGCATATGGACGCACCGTGCAGCTCAACCACGACCGACTGCTGGACAGCCTGAGACAGCTCGCCCAATTCGGAAAAGCCGGAACCGGCGTAAACCGCCTGGCGTTCAGCCCCGAGGATCAGGCTGCGCGGGCCTGGCTGCTGGAGCAGATGCGGGAGGCGGGCCTCGACGCCCGCATCGACGGTATCGGCAACGTGTACGGACGGGCGACCGATGTTGAGCGCGCCGTGCTGATCGGCTCGCATACCGACTCGGTGCCCAAAGGCGGCTGGCTGGACGGCGCCATGGGCGTGCTGTACGGCCTGGAAATCGCCCGTGCCCGCCACGAGGCGCGGTCGTCTCTGGCCCAGTTAGGCGTTGATGTCATCTCCTTTGCCGATGAAGAGGGCACCTACCGGGCGCTGGCCGGCAGCCTGTCCTTTTGCGGCCAGCTGTCGGCTACCGATATCGAACAGGCGACGAACACCGACGGCGCCTCGCTCGCCGAGGTACTCAGCCACGCCGGCTACGCCGGACAGCCGCGCGCCCGACTCGATCCGGGCCGACACCTGGCCTACTTTGAGGGGCATATCGAGCAGGGACCGCGGCTTGAGGTCGAAAACCAGAAAATCGGTATCGTCACCACTATCGTCGGCATTCGCCGCAGCCGCCTGAGCTGTCTCGGCCAGGCCGACCATGCGGGCACGACGCCGATGCACTTGCGCAAGGACGCCGGGGCGGCACTGATCGCGCTGTGCGCCCGCCTGCTCGAACGCTTCGAGCAGGCGCGGGGCGAGCTGAGCGTGTGGAATATCGGCCACATTGTTTTTGCGCCCGGGGCGGGCAATGTCGTGCCCAGCTCGGCCCAGGCCCTGGTCGAATTCCGCGATCCCCGGCTGCCCGTCCTCGACCGCCTGCAAGGCGAAATCGATGCGGCCGCCGCCGAGTTGCACGGCCGGGGCGGGGTGACGGTCGAGGTCGAGCACCTGCTGGGCATCGCCCCGGCCGATATGGATGCGTCCCTGGTCGACACGCTCGAAGCCGCAACCCGCAACCGGGTGGTTCCCGCCATGCGCATGCCGAGCGGCGCCGGCCACGACGCCATGGTGCTGAGCCGCCACCTGCCGAGCGCCATGCTGTTCATTCCCAGCATCGGCGGCCGCAGCCACGACACAGCGGAGAACACCACCGAGGAAGACATCTGTCTGGGAGCAGACATTCTGGCTCACAGCTTGGAGCTGCTGGCAGTGCAAAAGGGGCTGGCATGAGGATCAAGATTATCAACCCCAACACCTCGGCTGAGATGACCCGGGCTATCGGCGCGGCCGGCCGCTCGGTGGCGCGACCCGGCACCGCCATCACCGCCGTCAGCCCGGCCTATGGTCCGGCGTCCGTCGAATCCTACTACGACGACTACCTGAGCATTCCCGGCCTGCTCGAAGAGATCGCAGCCGGTGACGCCGAGGGCTACGACGCCTACATCATCGCCTGTTACGGCGACCCCGGTCTGCACGCCGCCCGCGAGCTGACCACCAGGCCGGTCGTGGGCATTGCCGAAGCCTCGCTGTATATGGCGGCCATGCTGGCCGCGCGTTTCTCCATCGTCACCGTCATCCCGCGCACCCGAACCATGCTGGAGGAAATGGTCGCCGCCTATGGGTTTCGGGACAGAGTCGTCAGCATCCGCACCTCGCCGTTGTACGTGCTGGACGTGGAAAAAGATCCCGACGGCGCACTCGACACGCTGCGAGTCGAAGCCCGCAGAGCGCGCGACGAAGACGATGCCGAGGCCATCCTGCTGGGCTGTGCGGGGTTTACCCAGTTTGCCGACGACCTGGAGCGCGAGCTGGAAATCCCGGTCCTCGACGGTGTTGTTTGCGCGGTGAAAGCCGCCGAGTCGCTGGTTGAGCTGGGCAAGACCACCAGCAAGCACAAAACCTACCGTCCGCCCGAGAAAAAGCCCTACACCGGAATCCTGGCAGGCTTCGGCTCGTCACGGCGGTAGTCGAAGGCTGCCCCGGTTATCAACCTGTGGGAAAGTGAGGGACCGATTATGACACACCTGCCGACCCAGCCCGTGAGCGTATCCGACTGTTACGCCGCCCTGGAGGAGCGCATCCTGGCCCGCGATCAGATCGGCGCCAGCGAGGTCTACTACGAGCTGTACCGCCAGGGCCGCCCGCTCGACGAGTTGCTGCTCGAAGCGATCCGGATTCACGGCCCCTATACCCACGTACCCTACCACGAGCGCATCGACGACGGCTTCGTCAACTTCGTCAACAACGACCACTGTCTGCTCAGCGCGCGGGCCACACTCAACTTGGTCAAGCTGCTGCCGCCCGAGGCGACCGGCCTGGCCATGGCCCAGACCATCTGGTACATCCCGACCGGTCTCGACATCTGGAACCAGAAGATTCTCAAGGCACCGGGCCACTACGCTCGGGGAGCCGAGCTGCCCCCCGGGCCGCCACCCGCGCCTGTCGTGCACTGGCCCGACCAGGAGCCGGAGCATCTGGAAGGTCCGCTCCGCGAGCGGCTGGGGCACTGGCTGACCCTGGTCCATCGGGGCCAGGTGCTGGAAGCCTATCGGATGTTTCTGGGCCTGATGCAAGAGCCGCAGCATCGACGTGAGGTGCTGGCCGAACTCGTGTTCGCCGGCCTCATCGATGTGCAGGACCGGATGCTCTACAACCGGTCGTATACCACCGGCCACAAGGGCTATCGGGCGCGCTCGACCGTTGAACTCGGCGAGGCGATTGGCTGGGATCGCGCGCAGCCCATCCTGTACGCTGGCGTGCCCGACATGGCGGTCGGTCCACGCTGGTATTCGACCTACGAGATGGCCTGCAACGCCATCACGGTCTACATCGAGAACGACAAGATCTCGGCCATTCCCTACGCCGGCACGACCGAGCGCGAGCGCGCCCTTGTGGCCAACGCGAAGCCGATTGACCCGGCCGAGACGCACGACCTCGTGCACCGCCTCATCCGCGAGCCGGAACCGGCCGGAATCGAGCGCATCGCCGAGCTGCTGCGGGCCGGCACCCGTCTGTCAGACCTCCTCGACGCGATTCGGCTCGGCGCCGCCCAGACCGTGCTTGAGACCAGGAACCCGAACAATTTCGCCATGTCTCAACACTGCTACGAATACGTCAGCAGCCTGGGATGGTTCATGGACAACTTCGACCATCCACATCGGGTCAAGCTGCTGTTCCTGGCCGCCTCATTTCTCGAACGCACCGCCCATCATCAGGCTCACACCGGGGACATGCAGCCCGGTGAGATCGAGGCGCCGGCCGGGTCGGACCGCCTCGCGCCCGAGACGATCCTCGACCGTCTGGAGGCGGCCGCAGTCAGCTTCGATAAGGAGGGCAGCACGGCCTGGACCCGGGCCTATCTCGACTCCGGCGCCGACCGGACGCGGCTCGTGCAGCGGCTGGCCCTGGCCGCCTGCCGCACCGGCAACGATCCCCACAACCAGGAAATCGCTCAATGCCTGCTTGAGGACTGTGTGTCGGGTCGGACTGCGGACCCGGACCGGCTGCTGCTGGCCTGTGCCCACCACACCGCCGGCCATCGCAAGTACGGCGACTTCCTGGAGGCCAGTCGGCGCTTCGGGGCAGCCTTCGACCTGCCCGGCTTGCAGGCCTGACGCGCGACGCCCCTAGCTCTGCCCCGACCCGATGGGCTATAAGGACTGCCCAGACGCGTTGCCAAAAGGAGGACTGTATGGCGGGAGCATTAGACGGAATCAAAGTCCTGGAGCTGACCCGGGTGGGACCTGGGGCGTTCTGCACCATGATGCTGGCGGACATGGGCGCCGAGGTGCTCAAGATTGAGGCGCCGCCGTCGGGCAAGCTGGCCGGCTCGGGCGCTTCGCCGACCCCCGATCAGGCCAAGAAGCTGGCCACCAACTTCACCAACCGCAACAAAAAAAGCATCACCCTCAACCTCAAGGAAGCCGCCGGGCAGGCCGTCCTGCAAGACCTGGCTAAAGACCATGACGTGCTGGTCGAGGGCTTTCGGCCCGGGGTGATGGGGCGCCTGGGCGGCGATTACGACACGCTCAGCAAACTCAACCCGCGCCTGGTGTACTGCTCGCTGAGCGGCTTTGGCCAGGACGGACCGTACCGGGACTATCCGGCCCACGACCTGAACTATCTGGCTCTCGGCGGCGTGCTCAACCTGATCGGTCAGCCCGAAGGGCCGCCGGCCATTCCGCTCAATATCATCGCCGACTACGCCGGCGCGTCCATGCACGGCGTGACCGGCATCATGTTTGCGCTGTTCGCCCGCGAGCGTACCGGCAAGGGCCAGCTGGTTGACGTGTCCTACCTCGACACCACCATCTCCCTGCTGGCGGCCACGCCCAATGTGCGCGACTATTTTGCCGACGGGACCATGCCGGGCCGGGGCAAGGGCGTTTTTGGCGGCGGGTTCGCCTACTACAGCGTCTACAATACCAAAGACAACAAGCAGCTCAGCATTGGCTGCACCGAGCCATGGCTGTGGAACAATCTGTGTGACGCGCTGGACCGCCCGGACTGGAAAGACTGCGGCATGAAGGCCGGCGACTTCTCGCAAACGACGACCGAGCGGCACCAGCAGGTACGCCAGGAACTCCAGGCCGTGCTGATGACCAAAACCTGCGACGAGTGGTATGACTTTTTGACCAAGGCCGACGTGTGTGTGGGCAAGGTCTATGACGTGCCGGAAGTCTTTGACGATCCCCAGGTCCGCCACCGGCAGATGGCGGTCGAACTCGATCATCCCCAGGCCGGCAAGGTGACCCAGGCCGGGGTGGCGGTCAAGCTGTCCGACACGCCGGGCTCCATTCGCTCCTTTGCCCCGTCCATCGGTCAGCATACCCAGGAAGTGCTGGACAGCCTGGGCTACAGCGCGGACAAAATCGCCGAGCTGCGCGACAAACGGGTGGTGTAGGGGCAGGCCCCCGTGCCTGCCCTCACCACGCAGGTCCGACGGCGTAGGGACGACCGGCCGGTCGTCCCTGCCACTGGATCATATACGGGAAACGAGTGTGGCATAGGGGTTAGCAATGCGCCTCCGCTTCGACCTCGGCACCGTCGTGCTGGACGAGCCGCCGCACGACTTCCAGCCGCCGGCCTGCCTGCACTGGGATGGCCGGGTCGACCGCTGGCGAGCCCAGGCCCACCACTACCGCCCGCTGCTCGAACACCTCAAGCGGGCCGGCCTTGAATGCCGCAACGCAGCCCCGGCCTATCCGACGCTGACACTCAGCAGCCGTCTCGAACACGACCCGCATCCGTTTCAGACCGAGGCGCTGGCCGCCTGGCAGCGGGCCGGGCGGCGGGGGGTGATTGTCCTGCCGACCGGCGCGGGCAAGAGTCAGGTCGGCCAGATGGCGATTGCCAGCGTGCAGCGCGGGACGCTGGTGGTTGCCCCGACCATCGACCTGATGAACCAGTGGTATGACCTGCTGTGCGCGGCCTTCGGCGAACACATCGGGCTGATCGGCGGCGGCTATTACGAGCCCCAGGCCCTGACCGTCACCACCTACGACAGCGCCTATCGCCATATGGACCGCCTCGGCAACCGCTGGGGGCTGGTGATTTTTGACGAGTGTCACCATTTGCCGGGCGAGATGTACAGCCACGCCGCCCAGATGTGTCTGGCCCCGTACCGGCTGGGGCTGACCGCCACCCCGGAGCGGGCCGACGGCAGACACGTCCTGCTCGACGATCTGATCGGTCCCCGGGTGTACGCCAAGGGCATCAAAGAGCTGTCCGGAGAGTATCTGGCCGACTATGTGACCGAGCGCCTCACCGTGCATCTGACCCCCGAGGAGGAGGCCGAGTACCGTCAGGCCAGAGGCCGGTTTTACGACTTCATTGTCGATCACGGCATTGTGCTGGACGGCCTGGCCGGCTGGCACCGCTTCATCCGCGAGAGCGCCCGCAGCCGCAAGGGCCGCCAGGCCCTGCTGGCCCACCAGCGCTCAAAAAAACTGGCCCTGGGCACCTCGGCCAAGCTCCGCACCCTGGACTTCCTGCTCAAAAAGCACGCCCGGGAACGGACGCTCATCTTCACCAGCGATAACGATACGGTGTACGCGATTTCGACCGCATTCTTGATTCCGGCCATTACCCACCACACCCCGACCAAGGAGCGCAAAGCCATCCTGGAGGGCTTTAACCGGGGCGACTACCTGGCCCTGGCCACCTCAAAAGTCTTGAACGAGGGCGTCAACGTACCGGAGGCGAGTGTGGCGGTGATTCTGTCCGGCTCGGGCTCAACCCGAGAGCATGTCCAGCGGCTGGGCCGAGTCTTGCGCAAACGCGAGGGCAAACAGGCCGTGCTGTACGAGGTCATCACCGCCGGCACGGTCGAAGAGGGCATCAGCCGGCGACGGCGGCAACACGCGGCGTATCAAAATGACGAACGCTGAATGCTGAACGAAAGACGTGCGGCCGGGCGCACGTTCATGAGTCGCGCCCCAGAGCCCGTCTGGTCTCCCTGACCACAAGGGGCGCCAGAAACAACACGGCGATCAGATTCGGCACCGCCATCAGCCCGTTCAGCGTATCGGCCAGACTCCACACCAGCTGGAGGCCGCCAATCGCCCCGACGTACAGAAAACCCAGAAACACCAGGCGGTAGGGCAGGACCACCCAGCCGCCGAACAGGTAGGCCCAGGCGGTTTCTCCATAAAAGCTCCAGGTCAACATCGTGCTGTAGGCAAACAGCACCAGACAGGCCAGCACCAGGGGCCCGCCAACGCCCGGCAG
>WTHE01000389.1 GCA_011523315.1 Candidatus Binatota bacterium | reverse complement strand
GCGTCCAGCCGTCGCTGCTGACGCCCAGGCGCACGTCCCGGGGTTCGAACTTACCGGGTTCGCGAACGACAAAGACCTGCTCGCGGATACCCGAACGAACGACAGCCTCCGAAGGCACCGCGACGGCATCGACTTCGGGACTGGCCAGTATCGTGACGTCGGCGAACATGTCCGGCTTGAGCAACAGTTCGGCATTGTCGAACTCCAGTCGCGCCTTGACGGTCCGCGTCTGGCTTTCGGCGTAGGGGTAGATGTAGGTGAGCCGGCCTTCGAAGATCCTTCCCGGCGCGGCCGCGACGGTCATCCGGGCCTGGTCGCCGGCCCGCGCCCAGGGCAGCTCATCCTCGAAGATATCCACCAGTACCCAGACGTGGGACAGGTCCGCGACGGTATAGAGCTCGGTCTGCGGCGTGACATACTGACCTTCCCGAACCCCGACATTGACCACGATCCCATCCGCCGGGGAGTGAATGTGGAGTTGCTCCTGAACCTGGCCGGTCTGAGTCAGCTCCAGGATCTGGTGCTCGGGCACGTCCAGCAGCCGCAGCCGCGTGAGCGTCGACTCCACCAGTTCTTCCGCCCCGCGGCGAATGTCCGGAAAAGGGCTTTCACTCAGCGTTTGCCGGTTGCTCAGGGCCAACAGGTACTCCTGCTGCGTCACCACGAGTTGCGGCGAATAGATGTTCATCAGAATATGGTCTTCGACGATCTGCTCGCCCGTGGTTTCCACGTAGAGTTCGTCGATCCAGCCGTCGACCTTCGGATGAAGCCGGGTGATGAGCTGTTCGTCGTACTCGACGCGGCCCAGGGTGTGGATGGTGCGGGTCAGCGTCCGCCGTTCCGCGGAAGCCGTGCGCACACCGATGCTCTGTACCGTCACCGGGTCGATCTGCACGGTTCCCGGCGGACCTTCGGCTGCGGCGCCCCCATCCGCGTAGACAGGGATGTAGTCCATACCCATTTCGTCCTGTGCGGGAACCGGCGAGGTGATTTCCGGCGTCATCGGATGCCGGTAGAAAATCGGCTGCGGCGCGTCCGGTACCTGCGCGCCAGACCGGGTTTCGATGCGCTGGGCGGCAAGCCAATATCCACTTCCGGCGCCAACGGCAAGGGCCACTGCGCCGACGAGGAGAGTAACAAGGGCTGGTCTATTCATAGAGCACCTCCATACCGGCAGACGCGGCCAGCATGGCCAGCGCCGCCTTTGCAGTACTGAGCGCTTCCCAGTAGTTGATCTGGGAGTTGTACAGCGTGATCTGACTGTTCACGACATTGAGAAAATCCACCTCGTTCACGCGGTATCCGGCCAGCATCGAGGCAGCCGTCTGTTGGGCCTGGGGAATGATCGCGGTTTCCAGCAGCGTGACCTGCTCCCTGGCGGCCTCGTAATCCGCACGATGACCCGATATGGCCGCCTGAATGGAACGCAGCGCGTCTTCGTAGGCGAATTCCTGCCGCGCCACTTCGTGGCTCTGTTGCTCGATGGCCTTGCGCTGCTTCGAGCCCGCGTACAGCGGCACCGTGACACCGAACATCACGCTCAGAAAATCAGGCCGTTCACGTCCTCGGAACGGGTCGTCGCCCTGGCGAAGTCCATACCCCGCGCCGACCATGAGATTGGGCCGCAGGTTCAGTTCGGCCAGGCTCAGTCGCGCACGCGCAGCGCCCGTCAGGGCCTGCTGCGCCCCCAGTGCGGGACGATCGGCCACCGCCGCCCGGACCAGTTCGGCATCCGCAGGAATATCGGGCAAGCGGATGTTGTCGGGCTCGGGCGGCAAGACGATCGATCCGTTGGCCGGCCCGTCAAGTAGCGCGCCCAGCGCTGTTTCCGCCCTGGCGCGCATGCCGTTCAGCCGCAACTCGCGTTCCAGAAGCCTGGACAACTCCAGTTGAGCGCGCAGGACATCCTGTTGAAGCCCATCGCCCACCCGATACCTGGCCTGGGCGATCTGGATGAAATCCCGCATCAACCGCGTGTTTTGGCCGATGATTTCCAGCGCGCGATCATGTTGGAACAACCGCCACCACGCCGCACGGACCTGGCCCGCAAGCTCCAGGCGCGCATC
>WTHE01000292.1 GCA_011523315.1 Candidatus Binatota bacterium | reverse complement strand
GTTGTCCAGCGCAGGGCAAACTGCGGCAGGCTTTTGCCATAGCCGGCGGCCATGCCTTTGAGTTCTTCAACCGCGGCAATATTGCGGGGGAAGTAGTCCGGCCCGAACAGGGTCTGAAACAGATTGATGCCGCCCATCCGGCCCTGACGGGAACGCCAGTCGTCCGACTCGAAGTTCATATCCGCGCTGAAGGTCCCGGTCAGCAGCCCGTAGGCCAGGGAGCCGTAGGCCATGACCCCGATCTGCTGCTCATGACAGTAGGGAAAGATCTCTTTGTGCATCCGTTGGTCAAACATGTTCCAGCAGTACTGGGCCACATCGACCCGGCGGGTCTGCATGCAGGTCTCGATCTGCTGACGCCGGAAGTTGGAGATGCCGACAAAGCGGACTTTGCCCTGCTGAACCACATCGTCGAGCGCACGCATGGTCTCCTCAAACGGGGTGTTCACGTCCGGCCAGTGGACCAGGTAGACGTCAACATAATCGGTGTCGAGGTTGGTCAGGCTTTTTTCAATGGAATCCATCACCCGCTGGCGGCTGCTGTCGCGGTAGTTGGGCGCCTCCTGATAGCCGACCCCGAATTTGGTGACCACAATGGCGTCTTTGCGCCTTGTGCCGAGCGCCTTGGCCAGCGATTTTTCCGAGGCGCCAAAGCCGTAGGCTTCGGCCGTGTCAAAGCAGTTGATGCCAAGGTCAAGGCCGCGCTGGACCGCTTCGATGAACTGGCTCTCCTCGATACTGCCGTAGCCGCCGCCAATCTCCCAGCAGCCGATGCCAATGGCCGAGACCTGTAGACCCGTGTTTCCAAACGCTCGATATTCCATACCCTTCTCCTTGTTGCGGATGCCTTAGCGGGCGATAAACCCGCCGTCGATAACCAACTCCGTTCCGGTCACGAACGACGCCTCTGGTGAGGCCAGATACAGCACGCCGTAGGCAATCTCATCCGCCTCGGCGATGCGCTTCATGGGGTGAGCATCGACCGCACGCTGTTTCCACTTCTCGCCGAACGGGTTCAGGATTTCGGTATCCACCCCGCCCGGATGTACCGAGTTGACCCGGATATTCTCTTCGGCGTACTGCACCGCCGCAGTCTTGGTCAGCAGACGCACCCCGCCCTTGCTGGCGTGGTAGGCCGGCAGGCCGCCGCCGCCGACCATGCCGGCGATGGACGAGATATTGATGATCGAGCCATGGCCGGCCGCGCGCATGGCCGGCACGACATACTTCATGCCCAGGAAGACCCCCGTCAGATTGACCGCCAGGGTCCGGTGCCAGGCGTCCAGCGGGGTCTGTTCAATACCCCGATCCTCACGCAGCCCGATCCCGGCATTATTGACCAGGATCGTCACCCGGCCAAAGGTATTGACGCCGGTTTCGACAACCCGTTGCCACTCGTCCTCCTGGGACACGTCATGCTTGAGGAACAGGGCGGCCGGTCCTATCTCGTCGGCGACCTGTTGGCCCAACTCGTCCAGAATATCGGTCAGGACCACTTGCGCTCCCTCTTGGGCGAACAGACGCGCCTCAGCCTCGCCCTGCCCGCGGGCCGCTCCGGTGATAATCGCCACCTCACCCTCAAGTCGTCCGGCCATGGGAAATGCCTCCTTTATCTCTCAGCGGTTCCCCCCAGGCTATATCTGGCCGGACGCAGCCGGACAAGGGTTGGGGAGGACGGACTGCTCGTGCTCGGCGGCTTGACCACACACAGCGGGGTAAAGAAGATTAACCCGTTGGTTTCCCGTGCATTCCCAATACCGATTAATCGAACCCGCCTTCCACATTACTTAAGGGAACCGATTTTGTAAGCTGACAAAGGGATAACGTTCAAAACTGATCGACAGTCAGCCGGATTCACGCCGTACCGCTCTCTTTGAAATGCGGAACGCAGCCGTTCTTCGGTAGGGGACACCAAATCTCTGAAATCCGATACTCGTTGTTGTTCACAATTCGGCGTCAGGCTACCCAAAAGTATCGAGGCATCTATGTACAGCGTCTCGAACGCTGCCGTCACTATCGTCTTTCATGCGGGTTGCCAGTCTCATAGCCTCCACCCGGTTCATACC
>WTHE01000394.1 GCA_011523315.1 Candidatus Binatota bacterium | reverse complement strand
GCTTCAAGGACCGGAATATTGCCGAGTACTCGAATCTGCCGGTGTCTCGGGCACTGGCGGTCTTCGACGGACTGGAGCTCGAGGGCCGCGAGGCCCGTATCGCCGCAGATGCGCTGGAAGAACTCATGGGGCGCCTCAGGCTACTGGCGTTTCTCGGGCTCGACTACCTTGCGCTGGACCGTGCCGCGCCCACGCTCAGCGGCGGCGAGGTGCAGCGAATCCGCCTGGCGGCGCAACTGGGCTCCAACCTGCGCGGCGTCTGCTACATCCTCGACGAGCCCACCATCGGTCTGCATCCGAGGGACAATGGCCTGCTGCTGGAAACCCTGGAGCGCCTGCGGGCGAAGGGCAATACGGTGGTAGTAGTCGAACACGATGAAGCCACGATCCGGCGTGCGGAGCATCTCATCGACCTGGGCCCCGGCGCCGGGGTGGGCGGCGGCGAG
Organism: Candidatus Binatota bacterium; assembly: GCA_011523315.1. Lineage (GTDB taxonomy): Bacteria > Desulfobacterota > Binatia > Bin18 > Bin18 > JAAXHF01. Next base: position 1,621 of record WTHE01000394.1, on the reverse strand, counting down.
GTGGTGGCTTCGGGCAATCTGGACGAGGTTCTGCGATCAACCCGTTCGATGACCGCAAGAATGCTTGCCAACCCCCTCCCGCACACCATGACCCGCCGCGCGGTCAACGGCGGGACCGAGTGGCTGAACGTCGTCGGCGCCAGGCGGCACAACCTCAAGGCCGTGGATCTTAAGCTGCCGCTCGGCGCGCTGACCTGCGTAACCGGCGTCAGCGGCAGCGGCAAGAGCACCCTGGTGCGCGAGGTGCTGTTCGAAAGTGCCAGGGCGTGCCTGTCGCGTCGGGAGGGCGCCGTGCAGGGCTGCGACGCGCTGGAAGGCTGGGAGTCTCTGCAGCGTGTGCTGGAGGTCGATCAAACCCCGATCGGCAAGACGCCCCGTTCCTGTCCGGCGACCTATATCGGCGTTTGGGGCGAGATCCGCCGGCTCTTCTCCATGACCCCGGAGGCACGCATCAGGGGCTATGGACCGGGTCGATTCTCCTTCAACCTGGCCGGCGGCCGCTGCGATTACTGTGACGGCCAGGGGGTCAGGAAAATAGCCATGAACTTCCTGCCCGACGTGCGCATCCGTTGCGAACGATGCGGTGGCGGCCGCTTTAACGGCGAGACTCTGGAAGTCAGGTACAGGGACCGCACCATCGCCGAGGTCCTGGCCATGAGCATCGATGAAGCCCAGCCGTTCTTTGCGGCGCACCCGAAATTGCACTACACGCTGAAACTGCTGCAGGACGTGGGATTGGGCTATCTCACCCTGGGTCAGCATAGCCCGACCCTTTCCGGAGGCGAAGCGCAGCGGATCAAGCTCGTCGCCGAACTCGCCAAGGCGCGGCCGAGAATCGAGCGTGTTGGCGCAACCCGGCGACAGACGCTGTACGTGCTCGACGAACCCACCATCGGGCTGCACATGGCCGATGTGGGCAAACTGATCGACGTGCTCCACCGGCTGGCGGATTCCGGCAATACCGTGGTGGTGATCGAGCACAACCTGGACCTGATCGCCGAAGCCGACTGGGTCGTGGACCTGGGCCCCGAAGGCGGCGACAGGGGCGGGCGCGTCGTCGCCCAGGGACCGCCGCGGCGCCTGCTGAAGCGCCAGGCTCCCTCCCATACCATCACGGCGCTGGCAGCCATGATGGCGGACAGGGCCGGGAGGAAATGACCACTCGCGGGCGTACAGTTGGGTATACTGGCGCGCGGCGGAAACTTCTCCCTGGCCGCTTGTCGGTCCGCACCTCGAAAACAACAGGTTAACGGCGGGATTACCAGATGTTCATGACCAATCCGTTCGCCGAACTCTCGTCCTCCATTCCGCCCGCCGTCATGCAAACCTATGTCGTCGTCATGATTATCCTGGTGCTGGCCGGGACGGTCTACGACACGCTGCACAAGAAAAGCGCCCAGTACTTCTTCGCCAACTGGCGTAACGCGAGCAGGACTGGGTCACGCCGGATCGGTGCGGGGGAACTGGTGTCTCTGGCGGTCCGGACCCTTGTCGTGGAGGGCCTGATGTCGGGTGAATTCTGCAACCTTCGACGCAGGCTTGCCCACCTGCTGACAATGTACGGTTTCCTGGCCTTCGTGATCGCGACCGCCCTCATGGTATTCCTGTACCCGACGCCGGC
>WTHE01000741.1 GCA_011523315.1 Candidatus Binatota bacterium | reverse complement strand
GAACTGGCGTTCTCTCAAGAAGCGCCCGATGTCTCCCCAGCTGAACTCGCCCAGAGGCTGGGCGTTGAAGAAGTGGCCGTCGGCGCTGTGGGGCGAGGTCTGGATGCGGGTCTGGCGCTGACCGCTGGCCGTGGCGCCGAACGAGGCGCAGCTGCTGAGGGTGACGGCGATGCCGAGGCTCAGCAGGGCCAGGACGGCCAGAGACCAGCCCAGGAGTGTGGTGACGCGGCGCATGGGAATCCTCTCTGTTCAAGATCGCCAGGCCCGAATTGTCCTTGGCTGTGCAATGACAATGACGCCGGGACCCAGCACAGGACCATGGTAGGCAAGGGCTGCATAATTGTTACCTTCCGATACATTCCATCGCTTCCACGGCTACCAGTCGGGCGAGAAACGTAGCCTTATCGGCAGACGATGCCGTCGTTGTTGGCGTCGTGCATATAGGTATAGGCCGGATGGCCTCGCCGTACCGGCGCGATGCCGTGGCGACGCGCTTCGGCACAGGTGATGCGGCCATTGCCGTTATCGTCGTAGCGTCCGAGTACGCTGCCCCAGAGACCCCGGCCGGCCCGCCGTGCCTCGCGCTCGTATCGCTGGAAACGGTCTCTGTGACGGAAGGGGAAGCGCCTTATCAGCCGGCCATACCCCTGCCGGATAATTTTCTCGTTTACGAACACGCCGCTTGGCAAATAGACATAGGCGAGGGTGCGTCCATACTTATCGGTCTTCTCTTGGTCGTATTGGAGGCGCACCCGTTTGCCTTCGACAAGGCGCTTCGTGAAATCGCTCGCTTCCTTGCCGAAGGGCGCGTTCCATTCGGGGGTATCGACCCCGATCAGCCGGACTTCCCCGATACCCCGGACTCGAAGCGAGTCACCGTCGATTATTTCCTCCACGACTTGGGCGTGGACGAGAGACGGGGCGAGACAGGTCAACACAATGGCCGCGCCGAGCCGAACGAGGGATAGTACCTTGTGCTGAGCCTGTGCGTTCGGGACTTCTGCCGATAGGCTACCAAAGCTTCTGACCATAGCCACTATGAAATCGGGACATCGTTTTCTATTTTGTTATGAGTCCTGACCCTAGGGTCGGCCGACCCGTGGAATGCCTTTCATGGTGCGCGCGATCAGCTCCGAGCGCACCAGCCGCGCCCCGTCGGCCAGGGCCTCGAGCTTGCCCCGGGCCGCCTGCCGCGAGCGGGGCACCAGGCCGCAGTCGGTACACGGGTACAGCCGCTCGGGCTCGACATACGCCAGGGCGGCCCGAATGCGGTCGGCAACCGTGTGCGGGGTTTCGACCTGTTCGGTGCCGACATCGATCACCCCGACCATCAGGTCTTTGCCCCTGGCCAGACCCAGTACTGAGGGGTCGACGCCCGAGGCCGCGCACTCGACCGAGATCATGTCCAGGCTGCTGGTGCGCAGCAGGGGCAGGGTGCGGCTGTAGTGACTCCAGTCGGTGTTGGTGTTTTTCCAGGCCAACACCGGGGGGACACCGTAGCCGTAGCAGATGTGGACCGCGGTTTTGGCCCGCACGCCCTGGGCTGCCGTCTCCAGCGTCCTGAGGCCCCAGTCCTCGACCTCGTCGACAAAGATATTGAAACACGGCTCGTCGAACTGCACGATGTCGCAGCCGTTTTCGGCCAGCTCGTGGGCCTCCTGGTTGAGCGCCAGGGCAAGGTCGTGGGCCAGCCGTTGCTGGTCGCCGTAGTGCTCGTCGGCCAGCGTGTCGGCCGTGGTCATCGGCCCCGGCAGGGTGACTTTGACCGGCCGGGCGGTGTGACGTTTGAGGAAACGCAAAGCCTCGACAAACACGGCGGTCGGGCGTCTGACCGGCCCGGTCACGCGGGCCACGTCAATCTCCCGGCCGTAGCGGCCGCCACGGGTGAGCCGCTTGACCATGCTGCCGAAGTCGATCCCACCCAGGTGTTCGCTAAAGCCCCAGATATAGTGGCGGCGGCGCTGTTCGCCGTCGGTCAGAATGTCCAGACCGGCCCGCTCCTGGTCGGTAACGACCAGGCGCACCGCGTCGTCGTGGCCCTCCTGGAGGGTTTGGCCGTCCAGGCCC
>WTHE01000119.1 GCA_011523315.1 Candidatus Binatota bacterium | reverse complement strand
CGGTTGCCGCCGGTGGGCGTGCGCCAGCGCAGATGCTCGCAGATCGTCTGCGCCAGCTCCTTGCGGCTCAGCGCCGGGAAGGTCGCCACCGTCTGCTGGATCCCGGCGATCTGGCGGCGCGTGAAGCGCCGTCCGAAGAAGGTGGTGGACTTGAGGTTCTTGATGCGGGGATCCACGGCCGTTCCCAGAAGACCTGTTCTGGATTGTTGTGGACTACCATCGCAAATCCGGTCTCGGATGTCAAGGGGTTTTTTTCAGTGCTTTCGAAAACCCCTGCAAGTCATTCTCAATCAACGTCTTAGAGACCTGCCGAAAAAATCAGCGCCCCGTCTGGCCTAAGTTTGGGCCATTGCCCCGCCGCCAGGGCTACACCACCACGCTGGCCCAGCTGTGGGCCCAGTGCCGCGCCCTCGACGTGCCCCTGCCGCAGCCGCAGCCGGTCTCCGACGCCGCCATGTGCAAGGCCCGGCCCAAGCTCGACGAGAACGTCTTCAAGCAGTTCCAGGCCGAGATCCTGCGGCGTGCCGAGCGCCCCGGGCCGCGCTGGCGGGGCCATCGCGTGTTCGCCGTCGACGGCTCCAAGCTCAACCTGCCGCGCCCGCTCGTCGGCGCCGGCTACGCCACCCCCGGCCCCCAGGCGCATTACCCGCAGGGCCTGCTCAGCTGCCTGTTCCGCCTGCAGTCGAGGCTGCCGGTCGACTTCGACCTCCACGCCCACGCCAACGAGCGCCTCGCGGCGCTGGCCCACCTGCCGGCCCTGGCCGCCACCGACGTCGTCGTCTACGACCGCGGCTACTACTGCTTCGAGCTGCTGTGCGCCCACCGCGAGCGCGGCCTGCACGCGGTGTTCCGCCTCAAGCGCAAGGCCGGCAAGGCCATCGACCGCTTCCTCGCCAGCCGCCAGCGCGACACGGTGGAGCAGCTGCTGCCCGGCCGCGACGCGCTGCGCGAGCTGTCCCGCAAGTACCCCGGCAGGAGCTGGCAGCCGCTCCCGTTGCGGCTGGTCAAGTACACTCACGGCGGGACCGAGTACGCGCTGGGCACGACCCTGCTCGACCGCCGCCGCTACCGCGTCGGCGCCCTGTCCGACCTGTACCATGCCCGCTGGGGCGTGGAGGAGATGTACAAGATCAGCAAGCAGTTCCTGGAGATCGAGCAGTTCCACGGCCGCAGCGAGCGGCTGGTGAAGCAGGAGCTGTTCGCACATTTCAACCTGCTGTCGATGACGCGGCTGCTCACCAACCGCGACCAGGCGCTGTGCGAGGCCACTGACGGCGGCGCTGGCCAGCCGGTCCCGCAGGCCAACTTCAAGCACAGCCTGGCGGCACTGGCACAGCATCTGGAGGGCCTGCTGCTGCGCCACAGTGCGTATGTCAGCGAGACCCTCGAGCGCATGTGCGGGTGGATCGGGACGGGCCGCCGCAAGCGGCGTCCCAACCGCTCGTACCCGCGCCGCTCGCTGCGGCCAGCCTCGAAATGGGACCGGCGCCGCAGCGCAAAGTCCGCGCCGGCCTGATGCCGACACCGAACACAAGCGAGATCGACCGGACTTGAGTGCCCGGAAACTGTAAATCGACCGGAATTCGGCCCCAAGCCCTTAAGTTAGTGCCAAAATCCTTAAGTTAGTGCCATTGCCTGCCCGCGGACAAGCGGACTGAGGCAAGCCTCGATCCAAGCTTTCCTTGTTGCCTTGCGGACTGGTGGACGAAATTGCGCTTCGTTTGATCCGGCTGAAGCTTCGGAGAGCCCGACCGGCGTCGGGATCTTGTGGACGGCGGGAAGCTCGGGGTGTTGTTCACAGGATTCGTAGCAGCTCGGAAGTCGCCAGCCTGTCCCAGCTATCTTCCGAACTGCTTGGCGAATGGTCATGCGTTCTGCTGCTCAGCTCATCCTCCGAGGGTCGATCTGGATCCCCGCGGCTGTGATAGGATGAAATTGTTTCAGGCTAGCTCGGCGACTGTTACACCGTTGAGACTCGCGTCGCGTTAGGCAACCCGACTCGGCAATAGAGCGGCCCGCCCCGTAAAGGACTCCACCATGGCAAGAGTTTGCGTCGTAACGGGAAAG
>WTHE01000077.1 GCA_011523315.1 Candidatus Binatota bacterium | reverse complement strand
GCAACACATGTAGGTAATCGCCTGCGGGGCGGAGCTGACACTGCCGATCAGGCTCAGAAAGATGGTCGGCCCCAGAAAGCCGATGGTCTGCATCAGCTTGCGCACAAACGTCACCGACAGGCCGGATTCGATCAGCTTGTCGGCCACCCAGCCGGCGACATTGGCCATCAGAAACATGGCCAGCCAGGGCAGAATGGTGTACAGCCCGACCTGAGATAGATCGACGCCCAGGGCCTGGGTGAAATACGTCGGCAGCCAGGTCAGGAGCACATAAAAGCCCCAGTTCGAACAAAAATGATTGATGATGATGGCCCAGACCGGCACCTTGGATAACAGCTGCGCCCACGGAATCGTCTCATTTTTGGGCACCGGCGGGACGTTGTCGCGAATAAACTCCAGCTCCGAGGGCTGCACGCTGGGATGACTGTCGGGGGTATCGGTGGTCAGCACGTGCCACAGGCCGTACCACACAAAGCCCAGGATGCCGAACAGGTAGAACACCCACGGCCAGCCCAGCGCGATCACGATGGTCGGCGTCAGCAGCAGGGCGCCGACCGTCCCCAGGGGAACGCCGCTGGCGTTGAGGGCCGCCGCCCGGGCGCGTTCCTGCTTGGGGATCCAGCGTGCGTACAGATTGTAGATGGCCGGAAAGGCCACCCCCTCGCCCAGTCCCATGCCAACCCGAGCCAGAAACAGGACGGTGAAAGACAGGGCCGCAGCCGGCGGCGTGATCAGGGTAAACACCGACCACCACACCACGCCGATGCCCAGCACGATTTTGCCGCCAAAACGGTCGGCCAGCCAGCCGCCAAACACCTGGGTAGCCAGATAGCCGTAGAAAAAGGACGACAGCACGATGCCGCGGGTGGTTTGATCCCAGCCGAACTCTTCGGCCATGGGGATGATGGCCACCGAGATGTTGACCCGATCGATGTAGCAGATGAAGGTGCTCAGAAAACACAGCCCGACCAGGTTGTAGCGGCGTGGCCAGGAGCGGCCGGGCGGGATGGTATAGGACGGTTCCGGGCGTGACTGCATGACTCCCCTCCTGGGTGTCAGATCCTGGGCATCAGGTTCTGGGCGCCCAGTCTATGCAGGTCGGGGCCGACAGCGTCAAGCCGGGCGCGGTGTTGACAGCCGACCGGCGGACGGGGCAGAAGGGGGGCGTGCTTACCATCCGCCACCGCCGCGTCAAATCGGCCCTGACCAAAACCGGCGGCTTCCTGTCCGGCTTCAGCCACAGCCTGACCCCCTACTGGGGCTGCTCGTACGGCAGCTCGTGTTTCTACTGTTACGTTGCCGAAAGCCAGATCCAGCGCTTTCATGCCGACGGGCGGGCCTGGGGCGAGTGGGTCACGGCCAAGATCAATATTGCCGAAGTCCTGGAGCGAGAGCTGGACAGACTGGCCCGACGGGACATCCGGCCACGTATCTACTGCTCCGGTTCAACCGATCCCTTCCAGCCCAGGCTCGAACCCCGGTATGGACTGTCCGGCCAGTGTCTTGAGGTCTTGGGTCGCTTTCCGCCCGCTCTCCTGGTGCTGCAAACGCGCTCGCCCCTGGTCGAGCGCTACTTCGAGCTGATTGCGGCCATTCCCACTGCGGTGCTGAACCTGACCATCGAGACCGACGACGATAGCGTGCGACGCAAACTGACCCCCGGCTGTGCCACGGTTGAACGCCGTCTGGCCGTTGCCCGGGCTGCGACGGCACGGGGGATTTTTACCCAGATCAGCGTCTCTCCGGCCCTGCCCCACAACCCCGAGCGCTTCGCCGGGCTGATTGCCGACGCGTGCCGGCGGGTCATTGTTGACGATTTTTTCCACGGCGACGGGGCCAGAGGCGCCCGCTCTCGGCGTCGCCTTGTGCCCGAGCGGCTGGCCCAGCACGGCTATCCGGGCTGGTTCGGGCCGGACACCACCCGGCGCCTGATGGCCGCCCTGATCGAGCGCATGGGGGAGGAACGGGTGGGCTATTCGCAGGCGGGTTTCAATCGGGGGCTGACGGAGACAGCCTAGAAGTCATCTCATAAATACTTTTTGGCCAGGATGAGAAAGGCGGCAAGTTGG
>WTHE01000737.1:7069-9981 GCA_011523315.1 Candidatus Binatota bacterium | reverse complement strand
GCTCAGTCCCCGCGTCACCCCGGAGCTGTCGAGCTATCTGGTCAGCTGGGGGGTTGAGGTCGGCAACGATGTCATTGTCGATGAGCAGATCCAACTCCTGCGCGGGCGGACCTTTACCCTCACCCCGGTCGTCACCAGCTATGGTCAGCACCCCATTACCGCCGAGCTGGATCGGCACGGCGGCGCGGCCCTGACCTCGTATGGCATTTCCCGCTCGGTCGAACCAATCTCCCCCCTCACCCCTCCTGAAGGGGGGGGTGGGCAGACCGGACTGTCGCTGGTCAGTCTGGCCCAAACCGGCCCCAACTCGTGGGCAGAGACCGACCTGGAGAGTATTTTCCAGAACCAGACGGCCAAAATTGACGAACAGGACCGGCGCGGCCCCATTTCGCTCGCCGTCGCCGTCACCGCCAATCTCCAAGAGATGGACGCCGAGCAGGAGGGCACCGCCCGGCTGGCCGTTTTCGGGAATGCGATGTTTGCCAACAACCAGTACCTCAACCAGTATTTCAACCGGGATTTTCTGCTCAACACCATCAGTTGGCTGGGCGGCGAGGAAGAGCTGATCTCGATCCGGCCCCGCACCATGCGAGCCTCGCGGGTCCAGTTCACCCAGGAGCAGGGAACGGCGATTTTCTATCTGTCGGTCCTGATTCTCCCCGAGATTCTGCTGATTGCGGGCCTGGCGGTGTGGTGGAGTCGGCGATGAGTGCGCGCAGAACCCTGCTGATGCTGGCTGTGCTGCTTGGACTCGGCGGCTATATCTACTTTATCGATCTGGACAGGCAGCGGACCGCAGAGGACGCCAAGACACTCCTCCAATTCGACTCGGACGCCGTGACCCGGGTGGCCCTGGTCTATCCCGACCGTGAGCTGCACCTGGCAAAAGACGACGGCGGCTGGAATATCACCGCACCGCTCCAAGCCCGGGCAGATACGTCTGCGGTCGATAACCTGGTCAACGCGGTCAATCAGGCCGAAGTCTCTCGGACGCTTGACGACCCCCAGCCGGACTTGACCTTGTACGGCCTCGACAGCCCGGTGGCCACGGTGCGGCTGACGCTCGAGGACGGTACCCAGCTGCCGCTTATTCGCATTGGTAAAGACACCCCGGTCGGCTATTCGGTCTACGTCCAGCGGGCGGCGGAAGACGCCATTTTGCTCACTCCCCAGGCCTTCCGTTTGGGCATGACCAAACAGACCAAAGACCTGCGCGACAAGGCCGTCTTGGTCTTTCAGAAGGAGCGGGTCAGCCAGATCGAGGTGCAGCGTCCGGCCGAAGCCGAGACGCCGGTCGTGTTGCGCAAAGCCGAAAACGGCTGGACGCTTGACCAGCCGATCCGGGATCGGCTGGCGGACGAGGCCAGCGTGAATACCTTTCTGTCGTCCCTGAGCGGGATGCGCGCCCAGGATTTTATTGAGCAACCCGTGCTGGAACTCGAGGAGTTCGGTTTGGACCCGCCCCAACTGGCCGTCAAGCTGACCCTGAACGAAAATGGCGCGGACACGGCGCCTGCCCTTCGCCTACTGGTCGGGAGAGAAAAATCAACCGATCAGGGCACCAGACAGCGACATGTCAAACGCGGCGATGCCGAAACCCTGTATCTGGTCGGAGACTGGGTATTTGGTGATCTGAATAAAACCGCCCACGATTTCCGGGACAAAACGGTTGCGCGGTTTACCAAGGAGGCGGTCGCCCGGGTTGAGGTCAAACGTCAGGATGGCGAGGGGTTTCTTCTGACCTGTTCGGACTGCGACGGAGAAGCCAATTGGCAGATCAACGCCCGGCTGGAAGGTGAAATGAAACAGAACGCGTTGGATCAGTTTGTCACCGATCTGCACGGCCTGAAGGGATTTGAGATCGTCGCCGATCAGCCCCAGGACGTGAGCGGCTACGGTCTGGACGAGCCGCTGGTCACCATCCGGGCCTATAACGCGGCCGAAGACAAACTGGCCGGGCTGCTGATCGGCCAGACCACGCAGGATGACGCCACTCGGGTCTTCGCCATGGCCGAGGAGGGACAGACCGTTTTCGGACTCCGGGACTACGTCTTTGAGCGCCTGGACAAAAAACCGGCCGACTTTTGGGACACGCCGGCGGAAGAAGACGGACAGGCGGCCGAGGCGGAAGCCGCGCCTGAAGAAGAGCGGTTGTGAAATCAGGCGACCCGGGAGCCGCCAATCGCTTCCCGGAGCCCTTCAAGCCAGCCAGGTGAACCTCCACCCCGGCGGGCCGCGCCTGAACCCGGCCCAAGCGCTTAATTTTCAATCACGACCTCAACCCGCCGGTTTTTTGCCCGCCCGCTCGGATTGTCACTGCCGTCCGGATTGGTGTTGGGCGCGACCGGGTAGCGCTCTCCATAGCCCTTGACGCTCACTCGGCTACGGGACACCCCGTTGTCCGCTAATGCATCCGTCACGCTAGTGGCCCGGTGCTCGGACAGACGCTGATTCGCGTCCTCACTCCCGATCGCATCGGTGTGTCCCTCAACCGATATCCGCCGTCCCCGGGCCTGGGTGTTCAGGATCGTCGAAATATCCGTCACCCGGTCGCGGGCTTGCGGTGTCAGACTTGCCTGGCCGAACTGGAACAAGACATCCGGCAGGTTGACCACCACCCCACGCGTGGTCTCTTCGGCCTCAAGCCCCTGCCGTTTGAGTTCTTCCAAGAGCTGGCGATTGCGGGCCAGTTCCTGACTCTGGCGCTGGATCTGTCCCTCTTGCTGCGCCATCTCGGTATCGCGCTGCTGCATCCGGTCTCCAACCAGGGCGCCGGTGCCAGCTCCCAAAGCGCCGCCAATCGCGGCGCCAGCAGCCGGTCTGCCAACGGCGGCGCCAATCACGGCGCCGGTCGCCCCACCCAGCAGCGCTCCGACTCCGGTGCTCTTCTGACGCGTGGTGAGGGGTTGTGA
>WTHE01000737.1:4836-6969 GCA_011523315.1 Candidatus Binatota bacterium | reverse complement strand
AGGTGCCGGCCTGTCCGATCAGTAGTCGTCGTCATAGCGCCGCTGTTGCTGTCGAAGCCGTTCCAGTTCCTGGCGCTGACGCTGGAGCTCCAACTCGTTCTGTTGGATCTGCTGCTGTTGCTGCGCCTGCTGGACTTCTTGATTCTGGGTTCTATCGCCGTATAAGGCTCCGGTACCGGCGCCCAGAGCGGTGCCGATTGCCGCCCCGGCTCCCGGACTGCCCACCGCCGCCCCGATAATCGAGCCGGCCGCACCGCCGAGCAGGCCGCCTCCTATTGCGCTTTTCTCGCGTGTACTCAGGGGCTGCGAGCAGCCACCTACCACCACCACCACCGCCATCAGCATAAAGAATAACGTTGACCGTTTCCTACACAGAGAGCGGTCATCAACGCGATTTTTTTCTGCACGGACGACTCCTTGGATTGCCATAGTACACCTCCTTGTCAAGGGGAAACGTGATCTCTTCCGGTCTCAATCGGGTATCACGTTTCCCCTTGTACCCGTTGTGTGCATGTTACTGGGCCGTCTGAAACACGTCAATATAAAACCGCGATGCAGCGCAGAGTTGCGCCGGAGACGCAGGTGAATGGCGCTCTCCTCTTGCTCAGCTGGCCGTCATCCACCTTGTCGGGAAGCCGTGCCCCACACCGATGACCACAGCAGTCCGAGCACGCCCAGGGTGATGCACGAGTCGGCAACATTGAAGGTCGGCCAGTGGTAGCCCCGCCATGAGACATCAAGAAAATCGATCACATAGCCAAACCGGATGCGGTCAATCAGATTGCCGACCGCCCCACCGGCAATCGCCACAATGGACAGCCGGGCAAGCCGTTCATGTTCCTCCAGCCGGCGCAGAAAAAGTCCCAGGATGACAATCGCCACCCCGGTCGTCAGGTAGAAAAAGGGCTGCCGAAACCAAGCCGGAGCGTTGGCCAGCAGGCCAAAGGCGGCACCGGTATTGCGGACATAGGTCAGGGCCAAAAAGCCGCCGATCAACTCTTCCGACTGATACAGCCGCATTGAGGAATCGATCAGATACTTGGTGAGCTGATCGAGGACGATAATCGTCCCCACAACAAGAAATATCGCCCGTCTCGTGTCACTCATGCCGAGCTTACCAAACAGGCGAACGATGATGGCTTCCTGATGAGGTGCTTGTCATCGTTCGCCTTTCACGCCTTTCTCACCCGTGGCGATTCAGGCCGCCTGGCGCCGCACCCCAAGCGTGATCGCCGCACCTTCGATGTCCGCACTCTCGACCCGATCGCCGGCCGGCTGGGCCCGGACGAGCGAACGCGCCAGGGTTTCCTGCCGGATATAGACCAGATGGCGATCAATCGCGGTCGCCAGCTGCGGGGTGGCCTGGTAGGTCACGGCAATCCGGTCTTCGACCTGGTAGCCGGCATCCTTGCGCAGCTGTTGAATCAGATGGACGACCTCCCGGGCCAGGCCCTCGCTGATCAGCGCATCGTTCAACTCGCACGGCAACTCAATCGAAATAAACCGGTCCGAGTGGACATCGGGGACGTCGTCCTTGGCCTGACGCAGGATCTGCACCTCATCCGGCTGAAAGGCATGACCGTTCAGCTGCAAGGACTGGCCCGCTTCCAGGCTCAGCATCTGTTCGCGGCTGAGCGTCGTCAGCTGCTTGCGGATCTGACCAAATGCCTTGCCGAAACGGGGGCCGAGCAGCTGCGGGTTCGGCTTGGCGCTCAACTCGACCTTTTCGTCTTCGGCCGTACTGTAGGCGACGGTTTTCACATTCAGCTCTTCGCGGATATAGCCTTCGAGCGGTTTCAAGTCGTTCAGCACCGACTCCTGGCGGTGCAGAATGGTGAGCGTCTGGAGGGGCATCCGCACCTTGACCTTGCGCTCATTGCGCAGACTGCGTCCCAGCAGGATCACGCGCTGCATACGGGCCACCGCGTCCTCAAGACCGGCGTCAACCGCAGCCCGGTCATAGCTGGGAAAGTCTTCGAGATGCACACTGTCAGGAGGAAACGTGTCGTCCACTTTCTCTGAAGATGTGGACACGTTTCCTCCTTCAGCCGCCTGCCCCGGCTGAAGCGTGCTCAGATTCCGGTAGATGGCATCGGCCAGAAACGGCGTGAACGGCGCCATGAGCTTCGAGAA
>WTHE01000737.1:2519-4736 GCA_011523315.1 Candidatus Binatota bacterium | reverse complement strand
CCCCAGAAGCGCCGGCGGTTGAGGCGCACGTACCAGTTGGTCAGCTCGTTCAGAAAGTCGAGCAGGGCCGGCACCACGGTGTACAGCCGGTAGGCGTCCATCTCGGCATTAACGCGACGGATCAGGGTTTGTTGTCGAGACAGAATCCAGCGGTCCAGAATATTGGGCGACGCCTCATCCAGGGTCTCTTGATCGGGCCGCCAGCCGTCAACCTGGGCGTAGGTGACAAAAAATTTATACGCATTCCACCACGGCAACAGCAGCCGGCGCACGGTATCGCGCACACCCTGCTCGCTGAAGCGCAGCTCCTCGGCCCGAACCAGGGGTGAGTTGATCATATACAGCCGCATGGCATCGGCCCCATGCTTGGCCATGATCTCGTCGGGTTCAGGGTAGTTTTTGAGCCGCTTGCTCATTTTTTTGCCGTCTTCGGCCAGGATGAGGCCGTTGACGACAACATTGTGGAAGGCCGGCTTGTCAAACAGGGCCGAGGCGACCACCATCAGGGTGTAGAACCAGCCTCGGGTCTGGTCGAGTCCCTCGGCAATGAAATCGGCCGGGAAGGTGTTTGAGAACGTCTCGGCGTTGTCGAACGGGTAGTGAATCTGGGCGTAGGGCATGGAGCCGCTCTCAAACCAGCAGTCAAACACCTGGGGAACGCGACGCATCAGGCCCTGGCCGGTGGTGGCCGGGAAGCTCAGCTCATCGACATACTCACGGTGGAGGTCGGTCACCCGCACGCCGGTTTTCTGAGCCAGCTCATCCACACTGCCGATACACACGATTTCGCTCTCATCCTCACTCTTCCAGATCGGCAGCGGCGTTCCCCAATACCGGTTGCGGCTGATGGCCCAGTCGCGGGCGTTTTCCAGCCAATTGGCGAAGCGGCCGTCGCGCAGATGCTCGGGCACCCAGGCCGTCAGTTGATTATTGGCAACCAGCCGGTCGCGGATGGCTTCAACACGGACAAACCAGGTATTCACCGCGCGATAAATGAGCGGGGTGTCGCTCCGCCAGCAGTAGGGATAGCTGTGAGAGATCGTGCCCTGGTGGACGAGCTTTTTGTCCCGCTTGAGATGGGCAATGATCGTGGGGTCGGCCTCTTTGACCTGCAGGCCGGCGAAGTCGGCAACCTGCGAGGTGAACTTCCCGTCGTCGTCAACCGGATTGACCAGATCGATGCCGGCCTGCTGACAGGCGTAGAAATCGTCTTCGCCAAAGGCCGGAGCGATGTGGACGATGCCGGTGCCGTCTTCGGTGGTGACATAGTCGGCCGCAATGACGCGGAACGAGTGCTGTTTTTTCAGCTCGGCAAAATACGGAAACAGCGGCTGATAGCTCCGGCCGACCAGATCCCGGCCCTTGTAGCGTTGGGCAATCGTGCAGGTGTCGGGCTTGGGGAAATACGTCGAGAGCCGAGCCTCGGCCATGATGTAGTGGGCGCCATCCTCATGGTCTCGGACCTTGACATAGTCAATGTCCGGGCCGACCGCCAGGGCCAGATTGCTGGGCAGGGTCCACGGCGTGGTGGTCCAGGCGATAAACGAGGTGTGCTCCTCCCCGTCGGCCGCAAAGCGGACGGTGACCGTCGGGTCTTGGACATCTTTGTAATTGAGGTTGGCCTCAAAGTTCGACAAAACCGTCCCCAGACGAGTCGAGAACGGCACGACCTTATAGCCCTCGTAGACCAGGTCCTTGTCCCACATTTGCCTGAGCGCCCACCACACCGTTTCCATGAACGGCAGGTCCATGGTCCGGTAGTCGTTGCGGAAATCGACCCAGCGACCGGTCCGGCGCACGGTCTTTTCCCACTCCTCGGTATAGCGCAGCACGATCTTGCGGCACTCGGCGTTGAAGTTGGCCAGCCCAAAGCGCTCGATCTCACTTTTGCCGTGCAAGTCCAGGGCCTGCTCAATTTCCATTTCGACCGGCAGGCCGTGGCAGTCCCAGCCAAAGCGACGGTCCACATAGCGGCCACGCATGGTCCAGAAGCGCGGAATGATATCTTTGATCGTTCCGGCCAGCAGATGGCCGTAGTGCGGCAGGCCGGTGGCGAACGGCGGGCCGTCATAAAAAATGAACGGCTGCTGATCCCGAGTTTTTTCCAGCGTCTTTTCAAAAATCTTGTGGTCGTCCCAGAATTGCAGGACTTCCAACTCGACCTCGGGGAACTTGACATTCTCAGCAACCGGTTTCATCGTGGTGTCTTCCTTACCT
>WTHE01000737.1:0-2419 GCA_011523315.1 Candidatus Binatota bacterium | reverse complement strand
CTCGGGGAACTTGACATTCTCAGCAACCGGTTTCATCGTGGTGTCTTCCTTACCTTAAATGTGGGTCATCCTGACCACCTGTAGGAGGAAGAGAGGCTGACCCACATTTATCTACAGACTAAGCGTATTGCACAGACTATAGACGGAAATCGAAGAAGGAGCCATACGGCATGGGAAAACGTCTGATGATCAATTTTGCCAAAGCCGGCTTTCCCCACTACGAAGAAGTCGAAGAAGAGGGCATGGCCAAGCCGTGCGCCATGGGCCTGCCGTGGGTCAATCCCCACACGCTCCAGACGCTTGAGCAGCGCAATATTCGGCCGACGGGTCCCAAGGGGGAGTCCTTAGACCCGCCGGAATCGCAGTAGGGGCGGGTTTGAAATCCGCCCCTACCGGCTTCCCCCTTGGAAAAAGGGGGACTAAGGGGGATTTTCCGGCGCGTTGCCGGGCGTGAGAACGGGCCGCTGGAGGCGATACGGGGCAGCTATCGCCAAACGGAGGGCAGCCGCCTTATCCGCGCGCGATGCGTTTGGTTGGACGGGCGGGGCGGCGAGGAGCGGCGCCAAACAGCTGGTGTTGCTCACGTCGCAGGCCAAAGTAGTAGCAACACTGCTCATTATCCAGGTCGTTGTTAAAGGTCCGTTGCTGACCGTCTTCAAACAGGATGCGCACCAGACAGGTGCCGCCGGCGATGCTCGACGTCATTTCTTCCACAACAGCGCCCAGCCCCCACTGCTCATAATGGGCGTGGATGACGCGGTCTCCCAACCGCAGAAATAAGCGCTTCTTTGCAGTCAACATGACGTGCCTCGCCTTGCCCCCTTTTAACCGAAAAGGGTTTGCCGAATCAAGCCGAAGACACCAGACAAAACCCTTCTTGAACTGACCGATAGAAAGCAATACATGGCGACACCTCCGAAGGACGAAAAGCGGGCACGCATCGAGAGCGCCGTCCAGGGCAGCCTGTTCGCTCACGATTTTCTGACTGAATCCGTTGTCGAGTTGGCCGACTGGCAGGCGCTCGACGATGCGGCACTCGACGAGTTGGGCAGTGCGTTGCGTGATCTCTTCGAGCGCTTTCCTATCGCCCAGACACCCAACGAGAGCCAGACTGAGGATGATCTGATCTGGCCTATTCTTGAACACCTTGGGTGGACAGCCAGCCTGCGGCAGCAGAACCTCAGCGCTCAGGGCCGGGACGACGTGCCCGACGGCCTGCTGTTCGCCGACGCGGCGGCCAAGGACCGTGCCAACACCTTCGCCGAGGAATGGAAGCGCTATGAGTTCGGCCTGGCCGTAGTGGAATCCAAGCGCTGGCAGCGGCCGCTCGACCGCCGGTCTGGGCGTGTAGGCGAGCAGACCGCGCCCTCGACCCAGATGCTGCGCTACCTGCGGCGGGTGGACGACCTGACCACCGGGCACCTCCGCTGGGGTATCCTCACCAACGGCGCCAAGTGGCGGTTGTATTATTCGGGAGCGCGGTCCGTGTCGGAACAGTTCTTTGATCTGAATCTGGCAACGGTGCTGGACCTGCCCGGCCACAACGACGGCCTGTTTGCGCTGTCCGAAGCCGACCGCCGCCATTGTCTCAAGCTGTTCGCGCTCTTCTTCCGGCGGGACGCCTTTCTGCCCGGTGTGGCTACTGAGCGCAGCCTCCACCAGCGCGTTCTTGATGAAGGCCGCGTCTACGAGGAGCGTGTTGCCGCTGACCTGTCCGAGTTGGTCTTCAAACAGCTCTTTCCCAAGCTGGCCCGAGCCATTGCCGAGGTCGCACCGGATGCACCGTTGTCCGAGGTGCGCGACGCCGCCCTGATTCTGCTCTACCGCCTGCTGTTCATCCTGTATGCCGAGGACCGGAGCCTGCTGCCGGTACGAGATACGCGCTACGACGACTACGGCCTGCGCGAAAAGGTGCGCGACGACATCAGGCAACGCAAGGACCGGGACGACGCCTTCTCCACCACCGCCGCCCGCTACTGGTCGGTCATCGACGATTTGTGCCGTGCCATTGACCAGGGCGATGCTTCCATCGGCCTGCCGCCCTACAACGGTGGCCTGTTCGACCGCGAGCGGACACCGCTGCTGGCCCGTATCCGGCTCGGCGATCAGGTCATGGCCGATGTTATTGACGCCCTGTCCTTTGAGAAGACGGATCAAGGCCGGCGCTACATCAACTACCGCGACCTGAGCGTGCAGCAGCTCGGCTCAATCTACGAGCGTCTTCTTGAACACGAACTCGTCCCCGAGGGCGGCCAGCTCTTCGTCCGTCCGAATGTATTCGCCCGCAAAGCCTCGGGCAGCTACTACACGCCGGCCGACCTCGTCGGTCTGATCCTCAAAGAAACGGTTGGACCGCTGGTCGAGGCTAGAGCAGTTTCAGGGAATTTCGATACGTCGGGCGGGCTTTGCAAGCGGGCCG
>WTHE01000239.1:8226-10023 GCA_011523315.1 Candidatus Binatota bacterium | reverse complement strand
GTACATGAGTTCGGTGGCCGTGTATCCGATGCGCACGACGCTGAGCGGCCCGGCTGTGGACGAAGACGCCCCGCCAAATCCCGACGCCGACAATCCGGGCGGCCTGTACGGGGCGTGCAAGCTGTTCAACGAGCACACGGCCGAGTACTACGCCAGCGCCTACGGTCTGGAGCCGGTCGGCATTCGGCCGACCTCGGTGTTTGGTGAGGGTCGCGGCCAGCGCCGTGGCGCGGCCGGGGATCACTTCATGGTCCTGCCCGAGCTGGCCCTGCTCGGCCAGCCGGTCGTCATGCCGCCCGACGAGCAGATCGCGGATTGGCTGTATGTGGCGGACGCCGCCGAGGTCTTCCGGCTGGCCTATCACGTCCAGGACCCTCCCCACCGTATCTTCAATATGAGCGGGCCGAGCCGCAAAACGGGCGAGATCACCGCCTATCTGCGCCAGATCCTGCCCGGCGCCGATATTGCGGTCAGCGATAAACCGTTTGTGATGACTTCGCTGTTCAACACCGACCGGCTGCGCGACGAGCTGGGCTTTACGCCCCGCTATACGGTCGAGGAGGGGATTGTGGCCTATTTGAACGACGTCCGCCGGCGCGAGGGCCTGCCCCTGGAGCCGCGCTAGGCCGCGCGAGGGAAACGGTATGGACTTCGGGGTCAGTTTTCAAACCCATATTCAGCGCAGCTGGAAGCACGCCATGCTGGCCGAGCAGATGGGCTTTTCACACGCCTGGTTTATCGACAGCCAGATGCTGGCATCCGACGTGTACGCCTGCCTGGCCCTGGCGGCCGAGCATACCACGACGATTCGCCTGGGCACGGCGGTGGCCATTGCCGGGACACGGATTGCGCCGGTCATCGCCCACTCGATTGCCACTATCAACCAGCTGGCGCCCGGCCGCCTCATCCTGGGGCTGGGCACCGGCCATACCGCCTGGCGGGCGATGGGCATGCCGCCGGCGCGGCTTGACGACTTCCGCCATACGATCGAGGTGTGTCGGGGCCTGCTGACCGGCCGCAGCGTGGACTATCACGAGCGCGGCCGAACCCGCACGGTGCGCTTTTTTGATCTGGAGCACGGCTATGTCAACGTCCGCGACCCGATTCCCATCTATGTGGCGGCCGCCGCGCCGCAGGCACTGGCCGTGGCCGGCGAGCTGGGCGACGGGATCATCACCATCAGTGTTTTATCCGCTGACACGCTACGCGCCACCCTGGCCGGCGCGGCTCAGGGGCAGCGCGCAGTCGCCGCCGGTGCGGCCTGGCCGGTCGTGACCGTCGGCGTGTCGTGTGTCCAGCGCCCCGGCGAGGCGCTGGACAGTCCGCGGGTCATCGCCCGGGTCGGGCCGCGCATCGCGGTCGGTCTGCACTTCGGCTACGAGGCGGTCAAACACGGCAAGCCCGCCCCGGCCTCCATGCAGGCTTTTCTGACCCCGGCCTACCGGGCCTATCTGGACGAGCGCTGGCAGGAGATTCACGCTACCCACTCGCGCTTCCTGCATCCCGGCGAAGAGCGGTTCATCACCCCCGAGGTGGTCAGCGCGATGAGCCTGACCGGAACGCGGGAGGAGATCATTGCCCGCATCAGGCAGCTTGAGGCGGCCGGGCTGAGCCAGCTGGTCATCTCGCCCCCCTGGGGTTATGTCGAGGAGAGTATTGTCGAGTTCGCCCGGGAGATTATCGCCCATTATTAGGCCTGCCGCGAGGCGTAAGCTCGGGAGGACTGTGTCTGAGAAAACACAAAGGAGAGCGGAGTATGGCAGACCACAACTATAGCCGACCGGAGATGCTGGTCGA